>BLLV01000281.1 GCA_011959205.1 Bacteroidaceae bacterium | reverse complement strand
AAGAACCGAAATTGATTTCCGAGGATTATAAGGAGGCGATTTGCAGGTACGAGGAAAAAACATTGGAGGAACTTTCAAAAGGGTAGCCATAGATGATATACTCGCTATAAATAGCTAGGAAGTTATCTCAACTCCGACTTCATCAAACAGTTTTTGAAGGCATTTGTCATTATTGGACATACAGCTTGCCAGGAACAGCCCTCCACATAGAATGATTGAGTAGTTCTTTTTCTTCATTTTTTCCGGTCTTGAAGTGTGAAACACCTGAATACCAGTTTGTTTTCGTCAAACTGAGGATTGTTTTCATTATTCTCTGAAATATACAGGCCTTTTTTACCTACGAAGCACAAGTGGTGGGCATAGGTGTTGCCGGGAAATTTTGTTTCACCGATAATTTCATAGTCTTTGTTTAGAATGATGATGGAGAAACTTTGATGCGGATTGTTGGAGAATGGTTTTATATTATCATCCGGCATTAAGGCAAACCGATAGAATACTTTTCGGTATTTATCATACATCAAGTGAGAATAGTGTGGTAATTTCCCTTGTATTTGTATATTCTTAAACAAATCTATTTGTCCGTCTTGCAAATGTGGATATGCATGGGCTAAGTAACGGCTTTTGGCATTGTATGAGATTTTATGCTTAAAATCAGAGGAAACCATAATGCTATCATATTGTCCTAATGAAATGACCACATCCTTACCTGTATATGTATAACAGATTTCAGGGTCATATAATTTGACATTTTTAAAATCTTCGTCCTTGTTGAAAATCAAAGGGTAGCGAAGTTCACTCCATCCTGTCTTACCTGTATTAAGGTTAGCGAATGCAAACATTGGGATTTTGTTCCAATCGCTTTTCTTTCGAGGATGTTTTAAGAATGATTGGCTGAAATACAAAATAGAATCTTTTATTATAGCAGGTTTATAAGAGTAACTTGAAAAACTTATGTGATCAAACTCTTGAAAATTCACTCCTTTTTCCCAAAAGTCAAATTTCTTTTCTATTTCTCCTTTGTCATTGACTAGTGAAAATGTTCCGTTCCAACTGGTAATTATGAAATGATTTAGGTTCAGTGGATGGCAACCGCTCAGTACATTCATTCCGTTTGGACCTTCTTTTTGTAACAATATGGGTTTTATTAATTTTTGATTCTTAATATCATAAATATTAATTTTTTGTGAGTACTCTGCATCTAAAAAGGATAGATATTCGTGCCCATTTTCTTCAAATTGGAATATGGATTTACTTGCATAGTATGTATGTTCGTCTATAGGAAAACAAATGGAGTCTTCGGCTACTAAATCTGTATTTTTTATGGATTGTGATGGTGAATTACATGCTGTTTCAAAGAGTAGAAAGAGGACAAATAGGATATTCCAAGTATTTTTCATAATTCATATTAGTTAATAGATGATAGAAGGGCTATTAATAATCCTTTTTCTAAATCTGAGAATATATATTATAATATAGGAATATTAAGAGCCCTTCAAAAGTTATTTAGATAATTGTCTTGCTCATTCAGGGTGTCCTGGTTGTGTTGTAAATCCTTCACAATTATTATGTGCTTCAACTGCACAATTATTATGTGAAAATTTTACACATCCGGAACCTCCGAAATACCAGCAACCGTCTCCTTCACCGGGAGGTCCGTAATCACTGCGAGCATTTCCGTTTTCTGTGTTGCTCGGAAGAGGTGCATCAAACTTTAATTCTTGTCGGGAAGAATAGATCTCTACGCTAGTCAAACAAAGAATGACTAGGGCTAAAAAAAGTGATTTGTTTTTCATAAGATTTGCTTTTAAAGGTTAGTATATAGTTAACTTCACAAATGTACATTGAAATTTTATTATATCAAATATATTTTGATAGCCTGTTTAAAAATCTCTGAAATATTTTTCTTATGAGGTTTTCATATCAGTCGGATAGTTTTTTCTTTGAAGTGACTAAACTTAAAAAAGATATATCAGACTGATTTAACAGAAACAAAGAACCGAAATTGATTTCCGAGGATTATAAGGAGGCGATTTGCAGGTACGAG
>BLLV01000280.1 GCA_011959205.1 Bacteroidaceae bacterium | reverse complement strand
CTGCCGACGACTCCTTACGTGTAGATCTCGGTGGTCGCCGTATCATTAAAAAACAGACTTACAAATCGAACAACTCAAGTGATCTCTGGTACCTGGTACACTGAAATTGATCTGGATGGAAATGCAACCGGTAAAGATAGCATTGTATTAAAGCAGTACGGACACAAGGTGATTGGGAAAAGTTATTTCTCTATAGTTGGAGAAAATGGGGAAATTGATACTAAAGTTTACGAAGTCTGTGGTGTGGTTAAAAATGATTTCTTTTGTGCCTACTGGATAGATAGCAGTAGACGCCAAAAAGGCATTGGTGCATTTACATACAGAATAGAGGAGGATGGTAGAGTTCTAAATGGACACGGGACTTACTATGATGAGATTGACAATCAGTTGAAACATGGCGACTACAAATTATTCCTTAACGATTTCAGCACTCGACACAGGCAAGGGAAGGTGTGGAGTGATTATTAATATCGCAAGTATTCGTTAGATCACCTAAAATCACCTGTACTTGCAGAAGACATTTCACCCTTTTGCACGTACTTTTTAATTAACACTGCCCCTGTACCCATTGCTACCATAACAACACCAAACGAAACAACGTTTGTCAAAAATGATTCTGATCCAATTGTCTCAATGAAATCGCTCTGGATTCTCAGAATGAGCATATAGACCAAAAACATTGGGGCGAGATATTTAATAACCATTTTCCACGCGCCAAAAACTATTGTAGACGTAGTTATTTGCTCCCTGAAATCGTTAAGGCTGTTTAAATGCGCAAAATAAATACATTCAAAAAGGACCGCCAATGGGACTCCATAGTTAACTACAACTCCATCAATGGAATATATCCAAGATGTTCCACCTTTTATTACATAAGGTGTGGACAGGAGAAAACCAATTCCACAAAGAGTCATGCTAATGGTTTTTCGATCCAGTTTTGATTTCTCAATGATCGGCTGCATGTTCGCTTCGATTACGGCGAAGGCAGAATCAATTCCGAGAAAGAAAAGCATTAAGAAGAAAATAAATCCTATTCCAAGTATTAATCCTGGCATCTGCAAAATAATTGCCGGGTATGATTCAAACACTAGCGGGGGGCCACCAGGAACACTTTCCCAGCTTACCGACTGCTGGGTAACAAAAAATCCAATGGAACAAAAAACAACAAATCCCGCTAAGAGGCTAACAAATGCGTTGGAAGCCACTGTTATAACGCCATTCTGTACGACGCTCTTCTTTGTAGTTCTTGAGGCATAGACAATTAACTGTCCCATTCCTATGCTCAAACTCATTAGGATCTGTGTTGAAGCCTCGCGCCAAGTAGAAACCTGCATTAGAGTATTTTCTTTAATGCTTAGATAGTGTGATATTCCGATACCAGCTCCATCAAGAGTAACTGCGCGAACCATAAGAATAATGAGTAGCACTACGGGTAAAGTCACAGAGAACTTTAATACCTTTTCAAGCTTCTTATAGTCTCCATTCGTTATCCAGTATATAAGTCCCCACACAATGAGTAATGCGAGCATCATGATAATTGTACGTAGTCCATAAAAACCAAAGTTCTCGTTATAATTTATCATTACATCGAAAAATTTAACAGGATCCCCAAACCACTTACTAATAACGAATGGAGACTATAAG
>BLLV01000279.1 GCA_011959205.1 Bacteroidaceae bacterium | reverse complement strand
GTTGTTAAAACTCCATCTATTCACTCCTTTTTTCTTCCAAGTTCCAAAAGAACTTAGAAAAAAAGAAAACATTTATTAACCCAATGAGAGATCTTATGAAAAGAAGATTAATGATGCTTTTAACCTGCCTATATATAATAGGTATTGGTTTGGTAGCAGCTCAGACATCAGTTGTCAATGGAGTTGTTACTTCTTCTGAAGACGGTGAGCCTATCATAGGTGCATCTGTATTAATAAAAGGTACTACCATAGGTACCACAACCGACATAAATGGAAATTTTTCTATTTCCAATGTTCCAGCCAATGCAAAAGTGCTGAGTGTTTCCTACATCGGTATGGTTAGCCAAGATCTTCCCATCAACCGAAAAGGCATAATGAAAATCGTCCTGCACATGAATGCAGAGATGTTAGACGAAGTTATGGTAGTAGCCTTCGGTACTCAGAAAAAATCTTCATTCACCGGTGCTGCATCTGTAGTAGGCAAAGAAGAACTAGCCAAACACGTCACCACCAATGTGGCCAATGCATTGGTAGGGTCTACTCCGGGACTTCAGTTGCGTGGAGGTTCAGGTGCTCCGGGAGCCAACCAAGGTAATATCAAAATCCGTGGTATCGCCTCCATGTATGCAGGTACCGACCCCTTGATCATTGTAGATGGAGCCCCTTATAGTGCCTCATTGAGCAACATCCCCCAAGGAGACATAGAATCGGTTACAGTACTGAAAGATGCAGCATCAGCAGCACTCTATGGAGCACGTGGTGCAGCCGGTGTCATCTTAGTGACAACCAAATCGGGACAAAACAAATCCGCACAAGTCAATGTAGACATGAAATGGGGGGTCAACAGTCGTGCCGTTCAAGATTACGAAACAATCGATGATCCCGGAAAATATTATGAAACTGTCTATGAACAGTACAAGAACTACTATTTCTATGGGCAAGGGCAATCCATGGAAAATGCCCACCTGAATGCCAACTCCACCATGCTTAAACATCTGGTTTACAATGTATATTCTTATCCAGAAAGCGAACAACTGATAGGGATAGACGGAAAACTGAACCCACATGCCACATTAGGCCGTAGCTATCAAGCTAACGGGGAAACCTATTATCTGACTCCGGACAACTGGCGCAAAGCGGCATATAGCAACGCATTACGACAAGAATACAATATCAGTGTGAATGGTGGCATGGACAAAGGATCATTCTACGCCAGCTTAGGGTATCTGGATGAAGACGGTATCATTGAATACTCGGGATACAAACGCGTTTCTGCACGTGTAAAAGCAGACTATAATGCAAAAAAATGGATGAAACTGGGTGCCAACATCGGTTACACTAATTCCAAAACCGAATCAAATCCCAACATGAACACTAGTTTCAACTCTACCAACCTGATGTATTACACTTCACGCATCGCACCGATCTATCCCATCTATGTGCGTGTGCTCGATGAACAGGGAACACCGGTCATCCGCACCGATAATAATGGGAACCCCCATTATGACTATGGTGTGGCTGCTTCCAACTACCCTGGTCTGGCCCGTCCATTCTTGGCAACCGGTAACCCGTTCGGATCCAACCGTTACAACGACACCTACCAAGAAGGACAAAAATTAAATGGCACATTCACGCTTGACTTGACTCTCACCAATTTCTTGAAGTTCAATGCAACCAGCACTATCGATTGGGGACATACCAACTATTCATTGTATTCGAATGCACTCTACGGTCCGTCCGTTTCTGTAAACGGCCAAATTGACAAGTCGCAAACCGACAGTTTCCGTCAAAACCATGTGCAGACACTTTCTTATTTCGACCAATTCGGTAAACACAATATCAACATAATGGCTGGTCATGAGTATTTCTACACCAAGACTACTTACCTATTTGCATACGCTCAAGGTGTATTCTCACCCGATATTCCTGAAATCAATGGCTCGGCCAATAAGGTTAGTTCCAATTCATACATTTCCGAATACAATGTAGAAGGATATTTCGGCAGTTTGCAATACAACTATGATGACAAATATTTTGCTTCCGCATCTTACCGCCGTGATGCATCTTCACGTTTTGCCAAAGCAAACCGTTGGGGTGACTTTTGGTCAGCAGGAGGTGCTTGGTTGATAAACAAAGAACATTTCATGGAAAACATGACATGGATCGATCAGTTGAAGTTGAAACTATCCATCGGCCAGCAGGGTAACGATAACATTGGCGACTATGCCTATACAGATATGTATTCACTAAATCCGGCTTCAGACACCCAGATGTCCGCCACTTTCTGGCGCATCGGAAACCCCGCTATCACTTGGGAAACCACTACCAACATCAACATGGGGCTGGAATTCAATCTTTTCAAAAGCCGTCTGAACGGTAGCATTGACTATTACACCAAAAAGACTACCAACTTGCTGTTCTGGCTGTCTGTTCCTGAATCGGCAGGTTCACGCGGATATTATGGCAACGTGGGAGATATCCGTAACTCCGGTATAGAACTTGTTTTATCAGGTGACATCATCCGTAGCAAAAATCTGACTTGGAATGCACAATTCAACATTTCGCACAACAAAGACAAAATTCTAAAACTTCCCGAAGCTAAGATAACAGAAAAAGGAGGTTTCACAGAAAACTCCATGTGGTATCGTGAAGGAGGCCCCCTCTATAACCGGTTCATCGTTGAATATGCCGGCGTAGACGACAAAGGACAAGCCATGTATTGGCAGGATTCCTCACTGAATGGAAAAACCGACCGTCCAGGAAAACTACACGATGCCAAAACTTATAACCCCAACGAAGCAACCAAATACGAACAAGGCAACACACTTCCGGATGCCTTTGGTGGTTTCGGAACGTCTTTGAACGCATACGGCTTCGATGTATCTGTTACATTCGACTATCAGATCGGTGGTAAAATATACGATAACATGTACGCCGGATTGATGGGAGTAATCACTTCTGCAAGCAGTGCCGGCAGTGCCATGCACAAGGATATACAAAAAGCCTGGACGCCTAACAATACTTCCAGCGATATTCCTCGCGCACAATATATGGATCAATACACTACTGCCAGCAGCAACCGATTCTTGACCAATGCCAGTTACCTCAACTTCCAATCTTTCACTGTAGGCTATACATTGCCCAAAATAGTGGTAAAGAAAATGGGTATCAGCAACATGCGCATATATGCCAGTGGAGAGAACCTTGGTTTCTGGTCGGCACGCAAAGGTCTTGACCCTCGTTACTCATTCTCAGGCAACGAATCGGTTAACGTATATTCACCGGTACGCACCATTACGGGAGGTATCCAATTGACGTTCTAATTGCTTTACAACTTGACTAAAAGACTATATATATGAAAATTACAAACTTATTCTCCATAGCAGCTGTCAGCCTTGCATTGTCCGCGACTAGCTGCATCAAGGAAATTGAACCGCAAAATTCAACTGTCACTGGCGAACAGGCGGGTAACGCTCCTGGGTCATTCAACAACTTCGTAGCCGCCATCACTAGTTCACTGAATGGTGCATTCACTTATAGCGGAGGTGACAACGCAGTCTATGACTTCGGTTATCCCTCATTCATGCTTATGCGCGATGTGATGGGACAAGACATCGCCACCGAAGACGGCAACGAATGGTACTCCACATGGTATGGCTGTGGTACTGGTCTCGGTCCTCAATATGCCGTATCACAATATCCATGGACTTACTATTATGGATGGATCAAGAGTTGCAACACTGTTATTACACTGTCTGGGGAGACACCAGAAGGTGAAAAGAAAACAGGAGCAGGTATCGCATACGCCATGCGCGCTATGTTCTATATGGATATGGCACGTATGTTTGCTCCTGCCACTTACGCCAAGGATAAGGAAGCACCTACAGTCCCCATCATCTTGGAAAACACCAAACTGGAAGACTTACCTAACAACCCACGCGCTACCAATGAAGTAATATGGGCACAAATATTGTCAGACTTGGACAAAGCAGAAGAAAACCTGGCTAGCTACAAACGCGAAAACATCTATACTCCGGACTTGTCTGTAGTATATGGTCTGAAGGCACGTGCTTACCTTACCTTGGAAGACTGGGCTAATGCAGAAAAATATGCTAAGATGGCCCAAAGCGGGTACACAGCCATGAACAAAGAGGAATATACCTCACGCACCAACGGTTTCAACACGCCCAACAACTCATGGATATTTGGACTGACTTTCAGAAGTACTGACCCAAACATCCTACGTAACGATGGAGACAGCAGTTGGGGGTCACAAATGATCATAGAAGTAAGCGAATCAGGATGTGGCTATGCAGCTAACTACGGAACCCCCAAGCGTATTGATTATCACTTATATCAAACGATTCCGGCTACTGACTTCCGCAAGAATTGTTTTGTAGACTTTGCCATTGACCAAATGGAGACAAAAGATGAACAAATTGCTGCGTTGGCTGTTTATTCTGATGTTCCCGAAGGCCTGTTGACTACTGCAGAGACAACCGCCTCGATGACAGTAGGAGGTTTGGAACTGAAATTCCGTCCTAAAAATGGTGAGCACGCCAACCAATATGCTGCTTTCACTGTAGCCGTTCCCTTGATGCGTGTGGAAGAAATGATGCTGATAGAAGCAGAAGCTGCTGGGATGCAAAGCGAAGGAAGAGGAATTGAACTACTCACCCGTTTTGCCCAATTACGTGATCCTGAATTTGAATATGGCAAACATGCTTCAGAAAACTATGGAAGCACATACGCCACTCCATTCCAAAATGAAGTATGGTGGCAACGCCGTGTTGAATTGTGGGCCGAAGGTTTCGCTACATTCGACATTAAGCGTCTGGACAAAGGCATCATCCGCAACTATGCCGGCACCAATCACAACCCGAACAACTTGTGGAACTTTGGCGGCTATGATGTAAACGGGAATAATATATATCCTAATTGGATGGATCTCTGCATCGTACAAACCGAAACCAACTATAACTCGGCTTGTACCAACAATCCCACGCCTCTGAAGCCTGCCGATAATTCACCAGAATATCAGTGGTAATTAAAAAAAATATTACAAACAACAATAAGAAGTCTTATGATGAAAAAATATATCAACAGCCTGTTTGTTATGTTGTGTACCGCCATGACGTTTACAGCATGTACAGAAGAGGAAGGAACCATGCCCGGCAACGACTCACAGCCATCAGTAACCATCTACCAATACACCCCTGGTAAAGGTTACAACCCAGAAAACGATGTATGTATACGTCTAGCCACCAACAATAAAACAGAAGCTGTATTCTATCTAGTGGAAAAGACCACCGAAAAAGCAGACTTTATTGCTTCCAACGGAGAAGAAGCATACGCAGACCGGGTAATATCAAACGGCGTAAAAGTAAACAATACATCGGACGAAAAAAATACAGACATCATCATTACTGGTATTTTGGGCAAAAACAGCATTACAGCCGTAGCCATAGCTGGTAATGAGAAGAGAATGTCCGAAACATCCTTCTTCGGTTATGTATGG
This sequence comes from Bacteroidaceae bacterium, assembly GCA_011959205.1. Taxonomy (GTDB): domain Bacteria; phylum Bacteroidota; class Bacteroidia; order Bacteroidales; family Bacteroidaceae; genus Phocaeicola. The sequence goes on along the minus strand of BLLV01000279.1, from coordinate 61,199 downwards.
ACTCCAAAATATAAAGGAATATACACTTCCGAATTTTTCAATGAATCTTGGGAAGCAGTGCTTGAATACGAAAAAGACGCAAATCTTTATCGATTCGCCAACTGTTGGACAGAGGGTTATCATGCTATATTTTCTTGGAAAGGAAATGATGTATTGGTAAACAATGGCGGGAAATTTGAAACCGGACAAGAAGATTCCAGATATGGTATGATTAGTGCAACCCAGTCTGCCGCAGGCTATACAGAGAAGGACCAACGCTTATACTTTACTTATACTTGGACTGTATCAGCAGGCAGTTTCGGTGAATTCAGCGATTATTTCGAAATCAAAGAAGAAATCCAATAAGCATTCTCTCTAAAGTTTAACAACAGATAATGTTTTCTTGTTAAATGAAAACATTCCCCAAATGGGAGGTTTCGTGAGAAACCTCCCATTCTTTTGTACTCATCAAACAACTGTTCCATTTCTCTCTTTTAAACGTAAATTTCACCTATAAAGATACAAAATATTTGCGAAATTACTTCCTCTCTTATCCCCAAGCTACATATAAATAATACCAAAGACTTGTTCGTTCTTAGAATTATAAATAACTTTGCAGTCTCAATTTGACAAACAATGAAATTTGATATAAAAAAACATATTTATCTGACTCTCCTATTCATCTCATTATTCACCGCCGGAACGGCAAAACCACAAGAAGCCAATCTTATCCGCACAACCGCAACTGACAGCATACCAATCTGCACTAGCGATTCTGCCGTCATCAGCTTCCTGAAAGACGTTGGTGTTCCTATCACACGGAACACCACAGTGAAATTACTAAAAAGCGGTCGGGAGAAGTTCATAGACCTCTTTGAAGAAATACGACAGGCCAAACATCATATTCATTTGGAATACTTCAATTTTCGCAATGACTCTATCGCCAACACGCTATTTAACTTATTGGGAGAGAAGGTCAAAGAAGGAGTGGAAGTAAGAGCCTTATTTGATGCATTCGGCAACTTATCGAACAATAGACCGCTAAAAAAAGAACACCTGAAAGCCATCCGCTCCAAAGGAATAGAAATAGTCAAGTTCGATCCTTTTAAATTTCCTTACATCAACCACGCCTTGCACAGAGACCACCGAAAAATAGTAGTCATAGACGGAAAAACAGGATATACGGGCGGAATGAACATAGCCAATTACTACATAACCGGACTACCAGAAATAGGTGACTGGCGTGATATGCACGTCCGCATAAAAGGAGATGCCGTAAATGAGCTACAGGATATCTTCCTGACCATCTGGAATAAAAGCACCCGACAGCACGTGAGTGGAGACAAATACTATCCTTTACGAAGCAACTCTACCTATAAGGGAGACAAACACATAGCCATTGTGGATCGTGTTCCCAAGAAAACTCCAAAACTAATGCGGCAAGTTTACATCAAGTCTATTGATGCCGCACACAACAAGATACAGATCGTGAATCCATACTTCACTCCCATCCCCTGCATCAAAAAAGCCATCAAACGCGCTCTGAAGAGAGGTGTGAAGGTAGAAATCATGATACCGGGCAAATCAGACATTCCATTTACCCCAGATGCCGCATTCTATATAGCAAACAAACTACGTAAGAAAGGGGCCGAGATTTATGTATACAACAATGGCTTCCACCATTCCAAAATCATGATGGTGGACAGTCTGTTCTGCACTGTGGGAAGCACCAATCTGAACAGCCGTAGCTTACGGTATGACTACGAAGTCAACGCCTTCATCTTTGACCGGCAAATCACCAACGAGCTGAGTGTCATTTTTGAACAGGACAAGGAAAACAGCACCTTATTCAGTCAAGAAGAGTACAAAAAGCGCTCCAGATGGAAACACTTCGTAGGATGGTTTGCCTATCTGTTTACACCGTTCTTGTAAGATGTCCCAACCGGATTATACGACAAAGATAAAATAAATCCCCCGTTCATTCTATCAAACTACAATATTTTTCTTATTTTTGCCCAAATATGTAATTTCGCCCGACAAGGCACATAGAAAACGAGATAAAACGATGAGAGTAGTTGATTTGATAAAAAGTACAGATAAAACGGCTTTTTCTTTTGAAATCCTTCCTCCGCTAAAGGGAACAGGTATTGAGAAACTATATCAAACGGTGGATACGCTACGCGAATTTGACCCCAAATATATCAATATCACTACCCACCGCAGCGAATATGTATATAAAGATCTGGATAATGGGCTGTTCCAGCGCACCCGCTTGCGCCGACGCCCCGGAACGGTTGCCGTAGCCGCCGCTCTGCAAAACAAATACAATATCACTACCGTACCTCATATTCTGTGCAGCGGTTTTTCCCGCGAGGATACGGAATACGTATTACTGGACCTTCAGTTTCTGGGTATCACTGATTTATTAGTGTTACGCGGTGACAAAGCAAAACACGAACCGACTTTCGTTCCCGAAAGTAATGGTTACAACCATGCTCTGGAGCTGGAAATGCAAATTAATGATTTCAATAAAGGCGTATTTGTAGACGGTTCACCTATCAAGGTGACAGGAACTCCATTCAGCTACGGAGTAGCCTGCTATCCCGAGAAACATGATGAGTCACCCAACCTGGAACAAGATATTTATTGGTTGAAAAAAAAGATCGAGACAGGAGCAGAATATGCTGTGACACAAATGTTTTTCGATAATCGAAAATATTTTAAATTTGTAGAGAGGATAAGAAAAGAAGGAATCAATGTACCCATTATTCCGGGTATCAAACCTTTCAGCAAACTATCCCAACTGAATATAATACCCAAAACATTCAAAATAGACCTACCACAAGAACTAGCGGTCGAAGCAATGAAATGTCAGACGGACGAAGAAACAGCCGCCTTAGGCGTAGAATGGTGTATACACCAATGCCGTGAACTGATAGCGCATGGTGTTCCAAGCATCCATTTCTATACTGTCAGTGCCGTAGATAGCGTAAAAAAAGTAGCGAAAGCAATATATTAACAGAATATTCGCCATAAATTTATAAAAAGGCATGTTTTTTAAAGATGTAATAGGACAAAAGACAGCAAAGCAATGGCTCGTCACCGAAGTAAAAGAAGGGAGAATTCCGCACGCACAACTGATTTGCGGTCCCGAAGGTACAGGAAAACTACCTTTGGCGATAGCTTATGCCCGTTACATCTGTTGTGAAAACCGTGGCGAGCACGATGCTTGCGGAGTCTGTCCCACATGTGTGAAGTTCAACAAGCTAGTACATCCCGACCTGCATTTCGTCTTCCCCGTTATCAAAAAGAAAGCGGGAAAGGACACGGTATGCGATGATTTCATAGCCGACTGGCGCAATTTTGTATTGCAGAACCGCTATTTTAACCTGAACCATTGGTTAAAAGAAATGGGAGCGGAGAACCAGCAGGCACAAATCTTTGTCAAAGAGAGTGACGAGATTGTACGGAAACTCAGTCTGAAATCCAGCCAAGGAGGCTACAAAATCATGATTATCTGGCTCCCCGAGAAAATGAATGTGGAATGTAGCAACAAACTGCTGAAATTGCTAGAGGAACCTCCCACCAAGACAGTATTCTTGCTGATATCCGAAGAGCCTGATGCCATTTTGCAAACCATCCAAAGTCGTACCCAACGATTTAACATCCACGGCATCGAAGAGCCCGAAATAGCCCGGATGCTACAAACCAAGTACGGGCTGCAACCGGAAGATGCCAATGATATAGCTCATCGCTCGGAAGGCAACTTTCTGAAAGCATTGGAAACCATACATCTGAGTGAGGAGAACAAATTGTATTTTGAACTTTTTATAAGCTTGATGCGTCTCTCCTACCAACGAAAAATACGCGAAATGAAACAATGGAGCGAGTCAGTATCTGCCATGGGACGTGAACGCCAGAAGAACTTTCTGGCCTATTGCCAGCGTATGATACGTGAAAATTTCATGCACAACTTTCATCAACATGATTTAGTGTATATGAATGCCGAAGAACAAAAGTTTTCCACTCGATTCGCACCGTTTGTCAACGAACAAAACGTAATGGGCATTATGGATGAACTAAGTGAAGCACAACTACATATAGCACAAAATGTGAATGCCAAAATGGTATTTTTTGATTTTTCATTAAAAATGATTGTGCTATTGAAAAATTGAGAACTATGGATAATGAATTCAAATTAAAGAACGGAAGCGGCGGTCTATGTTGTAAAGGTTGCGGACGACAAAATAAGCAACTGAACACCAACGACTGGCTGGCTGATATTCCCGGTAATACCGAGGAACAAGAAATGGTCGAAGTTCAATTCAAAAATACCCGTAAGGGATATTACAAAAACAGCAACAGGCTAAAACTGGAAAAAGGAGATATAGTGGCCGTAGAGGCAAATCCTGGACACGATATCGGTACAATAACCCTGACGGGAAGATTAGTACTTTTGCAAATGCGTAAGGCAAACATCAAACCCGAAGCTGAAATCAAACGTATCTACCGCAAAGCTAAACCGGTAGACATGGAAAAATATACAGAGGCAAAAGCCAAAGAACATGACACAATGATCCGATCCCGTCAGATAGCCAAAAACTTGAACCTAAACATGAAGATCGGCGATGTGGAATATCAAGGCGATGGCAACAAAGCTATCTTTTACTACATTGCGGACGAACGCGTAGATTTCCGCCAACTGATCAAAGTACTGGCTGAGGCTTTCCGTGTACGTATAGAAATGAAACAAATCGGTGCCCGTCAAGAAGCTGGACGTATTGGGGGTATCGGACCTTGCGGCCGTGAATTATGTTGTGCTACCTGGATGACAAATTTTGTATCTGTATCTACCAGTGCAGCACGTTATCAAGATATTTCTCTGAACCCTCAAAAGTTAGCCGGACAATGTGCCAAATTAAAATGTTGCCTCAACTATGAAGTGGATGCTTATGTAGAATCTCAGAAACGTCTCCCAAGCAAAGAAATGACTTTAGAGACTGTAGATAGTACATTCTATTTTTTCAAAGCGGATATTTTGAAAGGAACTATCATGTATTCTACTGACAAAAATTTCATAGCTAATGCTGTAACCATCACCGCACGCCGTGCATTCGAAATTATTAATATGAACCGACGTGGTGAGAAACCAGAAAACTTAACCGAATCAGTAAAAAAGAACGACCCTCAAAAAACTATTGATTTAGTAGAACAAGAAAGCTTAACCCGATTTGACAAACGAAAAGGCAATAACAACAACCGAAAGAAAAAACGGAAGCTGGAAAATAACGGAAATAACGGAGAAAGTATTCCTAATGAAAACAGACGTCCACAACAGCCTAAAGAGAACCGCCCACCTAGAGAAGGGCGTCCCAAACAACCTAGAGAAAACAAGGTTCAACAACCACGCGAAGAGAACAGAAACCGCCCTAAAGAAGAATATCGCAATCGGGAAAGTCGTAACCGAGAAGAACGTAGTCGTGAAAATCGGGAAGACGGAAACAGAAACCGCAATAAACGTCGCCCAAATAACGGCAACAATGAAGGAGGTAGTGAAAACCGGAACAACAGAGAAGGAAAGAAAAATGACAATAATAACAACGGAAACAATAACCAAATTCCGAATGAGAAGCAACAAGCTCCTGCATCAACTAAAGAATAGACTAACATGGCTGCCAATAATAATATTGGCAGCCTGTCAAAGCGATATAGTCTATCACTCTTATAAACCTGTTCCCCTTGATGGATGGAATCAAAATGATACTATTGTTTATACTCTACCCAATTCTATCCCTACTGGAAATTATGAAGTAAAAATCGGTATCCGCTATCAAGAATCTTACCCTTACAGAGATCTTTGGCTAGGAATCAGCCATAACACAGAAGATACTTTGACTTATATCACAGATACTTTGCAACTCTTTCTAGTCGATGAAGTCGGAAACAAAACAGGAAATGGTCCTTGTGGACTATACCAATGTGATCTGCCCTATAAAGCATCTCTTCACTTTTGTATGGAAGGAAACACACGTACTTTCCGCATCGTCCACATCATGACGGATAACCCACTAATAGGAATCACTGATGTAGGTATCCAGTTGCGCAAAGTGGAAAGCCCAATGCACTAACGTTTCCCCCGCCCTGCATCAATGCGCAGAAATACAAAAAGTAAAATCGTAAATCCCCACAAAGAAGATCCTCCATAACTGAAAAAAGGCAATGGTATACCAATAACGGGAGTCAGTCCTAAAACCATACCTATATTAATAAACAGATGAAATAAGAAGATGCTCAACACCGAATACCCATAAACACGGGCAAAACGGGTATGCTGGCGCTCCGACACCACAATAAGACGTAAAATCAGCCCGGTGAAAAGCAACAATACAGCTGCCGAGCCTATAAATCCTTCTTCTTCCCCTACCGTACAGAAGATAAAGTCTGTATCCTGTTCAGGCACATATTTCAGTTTAGTCTGTGTACCATTCAAAAATCCTTTTCCCCATAAGCCTCCCGAACCAATGGCAATCTTACTCTGATTCACATTATATCCTGCTCCGGCCAAATCTTCCTCCATGCCCAGCACCACCTTGATACGTATCTGCTGATGCGGCTCCAGCACATGATTGAAAACATAATCAGCAGAAAAGAGGAACCCCATTGATCCTATCGCAAACAAAGCGATATAAAAATAATTGCGCATACGTTCACGCATGGAAAGGAAGATCAAGTAGAACAATAAAGCTACACACAACCCATATTGAAACCAGGTAACATCAAAGGGGATGACATAATACGAGAATAATAAAGCCAGCAAGGTACCACCGGCACCAATCCCCAGAATATACCACACTACCGATGCTTTCTTACAATAACTATTCACCAGCAAGGCAGAAAGAATGACGATCAACAACAATACGGAAAATTCACCGATAGAAGTACAGTCATCCGCCATCAGTTCATTGTCAAAACGGATTCCAACTACAAAATAAACCACAGCACAAATTCCTGCAAACAAAATAGAGCCGGGCATTCCTTCCCGGTACAGCATAAAAAAGAAAGCCAGATAAACCAGTGCCGACCCCGTTTCCCGTTGTAAGATGATAAGCAGCATAGGCAGCAACACCATCCCTACTATAGGCAATGAATACTTCAACTTGCTCATCGTAAACCCATAGACGTTCATAAATTTAGCCAAAGCCAGTGCAGTAGCAAATTTAGCGAATTCCGCCGGTTGCAAACTTACAGGTCCGAATTTTATCCACGAATAAGACCCCTTGGTATCCTCTGCCAGAAAAGGTGTTATCAGCAACAGTAGCAGCATAGCCCCGTACAGAATGTAGGCAAACATATCATATAGTTTATCCTCCAACATCATCAAGATAAATCCCAGTCCCAACGAGCAACAGATCCATACAAACTGTTTTCCTGCACGAGTATCAAAACTAAAGAAATCAATTTCGCCATAATCATAGCTGGCCCCACATACGCTGAACCATCCAAAGATAACCAGCATCAGATAAATGCAAATAGTCATCCAGTCCACTGACTTCCATATACTATCGTTCGTGTATGCCATAATCTATTCGTCTGCTTTGTATTTCTGCCGCTTTCGCCTCACTTTCCGGTGAAAGCTCTCCCTTCAAATATTTTTCCATAATCAATGCACCGACAGGCACACCATAAGTTGCTCCCCAACCTCCATTTTCTACATAAACCGCCACGGCAATCTTAGGATCATTCATTGGTGCAAACCCCATAAAAGCAGAATGATCCTTCCCACGATTTTGCGCCGTACCGGTCTTGCCGCATACTTCGATTCCCGGAATATTCGCCCCACGACATGTTCCACCCAGCACTGCAGCCCGCATCCCCTCAGCCACCGTCTGATAATGTTCACGGCTTACTTTAGTATAATGTTTAGTAGTATATAAAGTATCCAACGCCTCGTCTTCCACTTCTTTCACCACATGTGGAGTAATATAATAACCCCGGTTAGCAATCGTTGCTCCCAAGTTGGCAATTTGCAACGGAGTAGCTGTCACCTCACCCTGACCAATGGAAATAGAAATAATAGTCAGTCCGTTCCAGGCTCCCCGGTAGTTCTTGTCATAATAGGCTGCATTCGGAATCATGCCACGTTTCTCACCAGGAAGATCCACTCCCAGCGGATAGCCAAATCCCATGGAAACCATATAGTCACGCCATGTATTCATGGCAGTCTGTACGGAACCATACTTTTTCTTCGCCCCTATCATGTGAAACAACCCCCAACAGAAATAACCGTTACAGGAAGTTGCAATAGCAGGGACCAAAGGCAAGGGTGACCCATGAGAGTGACATCCTACCCTAAGGCCGGCATACACAAAACCGTGATAGCACGAATAAGCTGTTTGGGGAGTAATAACCCCTTCTTGCAGAAAAGTCAATGCCTGGGTAGTTTTAAAAGTAGACCCTGGTGGAAATTGTCCCATAATAGAACGGTTCAGCAATGGTTTCCAACTGTCACGCGCCAGCTCTAGATGATTTTTACCCCGTTGCCGCCCCACCATCAACCTCGGGTCAAAAGTTGGAGCAGATACCATACAGAGTATTTCTCCTGTAGATGGATCAATAGCCACTATACTGCCTATCTTTCCTTCCAACAAACGTTCTCCCAACATTTGAAGTTCTATATCTATACCCAATTTCAGATTCTTCCCTGGAACAGGAGTTTTATCACATTTTCCATCCATATACCGCCCCTGAATACGTCCGCGAGCATCACGTAGCAATATTTCCACTCCTTTCTCGCCCCTTAACTGCTTTTCGTATGAGCGTTCCACTCCCTGTTTTCCTATGAAATCGCCACGTACATAGTAATCATCTGCTTCAATATCTCCCTTGGACACTTCTGCAATATCTCCTAAAACATGAGCAGCCGAATTATAATTATACTGGCGAATGGTACGCCGTTGAATGTAGAAACCGGGAAACTTGAACAGTTTTTCTTGAAAGACGCCACATTCTTCTGCCGAAAGTTGAGTCATAAATACCTGATGGGTATATGGGGAATAGCCCGGATTAGAGCGCCTATCCCTTATCTCACGAATACGCTTCTTGAAATGCTCAGGAGTAATATTCAATGTTTTACATAAATCAAATGTATCAAGGTCATGCACCTCTTTCATCACCATCGTAACATCGTATGCTGGCTGATTGTATACCAGCAGATTGCCGTTCCGATCATACATCACCCCACGACTAGGATATTGTGTCTTGTTCAGAAAAGCGTTACTATCCGCATTCTTTTTATAATCCTCACTCATAATTTGTAAGGTTAAAAGACGTATCAAATAAATCAGCACAATAACGATTACCGATGCACCAATTACATATTTCCGCTTCTCCAGATTATAATCTCTTTCCACTATTTTTTCCTCCTGATTGCCTCAACACACAATATACAAACAATGGTTATGGAGGCATCTGTCAATATTTTCAACAACAATACAGGCAAATTGAAAAATGAAAAAGTGTCTATGACAAGTAAAATGGCACAAAATAAAAAAGTACACAGCAAAATATACCGAAAGAAAGGCGAAACTCCCATAGCCTTAACACCCGGTTCAAAATCTTCAGTACTATCACGCAGTGGAGTGACCAGCCGCAATATAGATCCACGCATAAAAGCCAACATAGTGGTCACAGCCGCATTCATCCCCGGTGTATTACCAAATATATCGACCGACAAGCCCAATAAAAATGCCCATACCATAAGGACATTACGGCTAACTCCCGAATTATACTTCAAAATAAAATAGATAAAAAAGAAAGGAGTGGCATACCCATTGATATGCATATGATTCAATACCAGCACCTGCAACAGCACCAGCCCGATAAACCACTCTATTTTTTGTAGATAAGTTATCATCAACTTTCTTATTTAGTCGTTTTCACCTGCTTTTCAAACTCTAGTTGTTCTTCCTGTCCCTTTTGAGCAATTACACGTACATCATTTAAACGGGCAAAATCCGTAAACAATTTCACCCGCAGCAAATAAGACAAACCATCATGACTATCAGCAATATCATCTACCGTACCCACCGGAATGCCGGAAGGAAAAACGGCACTGTGCCCACTGGTCACAATTGTGTCACCTAAAGAAAATAAAGAATGACGGGGCATATCCTTTATAAAAGCAAATTCAGACGAACCGCCATCCCATTTCAAGAAACCGAAATAATCACTCCGTTTTATCTTACAACTAATACTACTTTTAGAATTCAGCACTGGAATAACAATGGAATAATGTGGGGAAGTAAGATAAACAATACCAACTACACCGCTTCCATTTACCACTCCCATCTCACTACGAATGCCATCCGCTTCTCCTTTATCAAGTGTAATATAGTTATCAGCATGAGTCACACTGTTGTTTATCACGCTAGCCTTGAAAATATCATAACCTGCCAGTGCTTCCTGTTTAATCAATTCTATACCACTGCTGTCTTTCGTCGCTTCGATCAAAGCTTTACGGATACTCTCCAACTGCAATTCCAGTTCCACATTTTTCTGTACCAACTCATCATTAATCGTCTTCAAATGAAAATATCCGGTAACATTGTTGGTCACATCATACATAGTTCCCGATACCCAATTAGCCGATGTAAAGAACGCACTTCCCTGATAACTGTTGAAACGGAATAATAAAGCAAAACTGATTACCTCTAAAAGAACAAAGAGAAACCAGTAGTTATACTTTAAAAAAAAATTCAGCAGATTCTTCATTTATACTAATTTTCAATATGCCAGTTTGCCAATTTACCAATGTACAGCACTATCCATACCGCATGTCATTAGCAAACTAGCAAACTACATCATTAGCAAATTATTTACCGCATCAAAAATGAGAAACGATCTACATTCTTCAATGCAATTCCAGTACCTTTCGCTACACTCAACAAAGGATCTTCAGCTATATGGAACGGAATATTGATTTTATCTGTCAAACGCTTGTCTAAACCACGCAGCAAAGCACCACCACCAGCTAAATAGATCCCGTTCAATACAATATCAGCATAAAGTTCAGGCGGGGTCTGTTCCAATGCACTAAGAATAGCTGTTTCTATTTTTGCTATACTTTTTTCCAGGCAATGTGCCACTTCTTGATAACACACTGGAACTTCCATAGGAAGAGCAGTAATACGGTTAGGTCCGCGTACAATATAATCTTCAGGAGCATCATCTCCCAAATCAGTCAAAGCGGCACCTACATGTATCTTGATACGTTCAGCCATACGTTCACTTACCTTCACATTGTGCTGACGGCTCATATATTCCTGAATATCGGCTGTAAGATCGTCACCGGCAATACGTATAGAGTTGTTGGAAACAATACCGCCCAATGAAATCACGGCAATCTCTGTAGAACCACCACCTATATCAACAATCATATTACCTTCAGGAGCCTCTACATCAATACCAATGCCAATAGCCGCAGCCATAGGTTCAAAAATCAAATAAACATCCCGTCCTCCCGCATGTTCCGCACTATCACGCACCGCACGCAGTTCTACTTCAGTACTACCCGAGGGAACTCCGATTACCATACGCAAAGAGGGAGAAAAGAAACGATTCCCCATGTTTACTTTCTTTATTAAACCGCGCATCATCTGTTCACAGGCATTAAAATCGGCAATAACCCCGTCGCGTAGCGGACGTACAGTACGAATATTCGGATTTTCCTTCTCATACATCATTTTAGCCCGTTCGCCTACGGCAATCATCTTGTCAGTACGGCGATCAAGCGCAACGACTGAAGGTTCGTCCACTACAATCTTCCCGTTATTTAAAATGATGGTATTGGCAGTGCCAAGGTCCATCGCAATCTCTTGTGTAAAGGAGAATAATCCCATAATTTCATTTACAATTTAGCAATTTACAATTGACATTTGCAATTTACCATTTACATAAACAATGCTGTATAAACAGTTTGATTGTAGCCGTAAAAGTAAATTGCAACTATCTTAGTGTTTAAAGTGACGAATCCCTGTAACGACCATAGCTACGCCATGTTCATTGCAGTATTGGAAAGTCAACTCGTCTTTTACAGAGCCTCCCGGCTGGATAACAGCTTTCACCCCTTCCTGATCCGCTATCTCTACACAATCGGGGAAAGGGAAGAAAGCATCACTGGCCATCACAGCACCATTCAAATCAAACTCAAATGATTTAGCTTTTTCAATAGCTTGTTTCAATGCATCCACACGTGAAGTCTGACCAACACCGCTAGCCAGCAGCTGTTTGTTCTTAGCCAATACGATAGCATTACTTTTGCTATTCTTCACAATCTTATTTGCAAATAACATATCCTCTATTTCAGTTGCCGTAGGAGCTTTTTCAGTAACCTGCTTTAAATCAGCAGAAGTTTCCACATCCAAATCTCTTTCCTGAACCAAAACCCCATTCAATAAAGAGCGGAATTGTTTCTTTGGCAATTTAGCTTCCTTACGAACCAAAATAATACGGTTCTTCTTCTGTCCCAAAATCTCTAATGCATCCACATCATAATCCGGAGCAATAATTACCTCAAAGAACAGTTTGTTGATTTCTTCCGCTGTTTCTTTATCAATCACGGCATTAGTAACCAACACACCACCGAAAGCCGACACCGGATCGCCTGCCAACGCATCTTTCCATGCTTCCAGGATAGTAGGACGCGAGGCTAATCCACAGGCATTATTATGTTTTAGGATGGCAAATGTCACCTCATCAAACTCATCAATCAAATCAACAGCCGCATTGATATCCAATAAATTGTTATAAGAGATTTCTTTTCCATGAATCTGATCAAACATCGCATCCAGATTACCATAGAAATAACCTTTCTGATGAGGATTTTCACCATAACGAAGTTGTTTTTGACTTTCTATCGCACAACGGAAAGCTGAACCTTCACCACCATCAAAATAGTTAAAGATAGCAGAGTCATAATGGGAAGAAACTGCAAATGCTTCTTTTGCAAACCAACGACGCTCTTCGCGCGAAGTAGTAGCCCCATGCTCCAACAACATATCACGGAACGGTTTATACTGTGCCTGGCTAGCGATGATCACTACATCATCATAGTTCTTGGCAGCTGCACGAATCAAAGAAATACCACCTATATCGATTTTTTCAATAATGGCTTGTTCATCGGCACCTGAAGCCACAGTTGCCTCAAACGGATACAGATCCACAATAACCAAATCGATTTCGGGTATTTCATATTTTTCTATTTGTTGCATATCTTGTTCCAAACCACGACGGCATAAAATACCTCCGAAAACTTTAGGATGCAAAGTCTTTACGCGCCCGCCCAAAATAGAGGGATAAGTAGTAAGATCTTCCACCGCCTTACAAGGGAAACCTAAAGATTCAATAAACTGTCTTGTACCTCCTGTTGACAGGAATTCCACTCCTTCTTCGTGTAGTTTGGTTATAATCTCGTCCAAACCTTCTTTGTGATAAACCGACACCAATGCGGTTTTAATTCTCTTAGCCTCTGACATTTTTTATAGATTAAGTATTTGGGCTACAAAGGTATAAATTTTCAGCCTATAAATTCCATACATAAACGTGAAATATTATTTATCGATGCAATATTTATCTCCAAAAAAAGAAAATTTACCACAGATTGCACAAGTTATCACAAATTGAATTTTAAGTTTCCGATTGCACACCCGCTATCTGTCCTGAACCACACCTCCAGTTTATATATTTTTTATGATAACTTTTTCTCTCTAGTTAAGAGAAAAAAACTATCTTTGTTCCTTAAAGTATAAACATAATTAAAATAACCCCATGGAAAACCTCAAAAAAATTATCAAGCAATTCCCTGAAGTGGGCGAAGTGAGCGAGATTAAGACTTTGACATCTGGCCTCATCAACCAAACTTATCTAGTAAAATCAACATCTCCCGAAGAGCCAGACTATGTATTGCAACGAATCAACCATCTAATATTCACTAATATTGAAATGTTGCAACACAATATAGAAGTTGTTACTAACCACATCCGTCAAAAGTTAGAAAACAACCATGAAGAAGACATTGAGCGCAAAGTACTTCATTTCCTATCTGCCACCAATGGCAAAACTTTTTTTTACGATGGTGAAGGCTACTGGAGAATATCAGTTTTTATTCCACGCTCACAAACCTTGGAAGCCGTTACACCAGAATCTTCTTATTTGGCAGGACTAAAATTCGGCGAATTCCAAGCCATGTTGGCTGATGTTCCCGAACAACTAGGAGAAATTATTCCTGACTTCCATAACATGGAATTTCGCTTGAAACAATTACATGAAGCCATAACAAACAATGCAGCAAGTCGCTTGGCTGAAGTACAGGACATAGTGAACGCAATAGAAAAAGATGCCGACATGATGTGTAGTGCCGAACAGCTGTATCGTGAAGGCAAATTGCCGAAACGCATTTGCCACTGCGACACCAAAGTGAGCAACATGCTATTTGATGAAGACGGAAAAGTTTTGTGTGTCATTGACCTGGATACAGTGATGCCCAGTTTTATTTTCTCCGACTTCGGTGACTTCCTCCGCTCTGCTGCCAATACCGGCAAGGAAGACGAAAAAGACTTGGACAATGTAAAATTCAACATGGAGATATTCAAGGCCTTCGTCAAAGGATATATTGAATCTGCCCGAAGTTTCTTGACTCCCATCGAAATCGAGATGCTGCCCTACGCCGCCACTCTGTTCCCTTATATGCAAGCTGTACGTTTCTTAGCAGATTACATAAACGGAGACACTTATTATCAGACCCAATATGAAGGACACAATTTGGTACGCACCAAAGCACAATACAAATTATATCTGGAAGCAAAAGCTGCCACAACAGAGATGAAGGCCTATATTAGTAGTTTATTATAAGGTAAAGAAAAAGAGGAGGGCATCATTTTTTTTCTGACACCCTCCTCTATTTTATCCGGAAATCCTAAAAGCTGTAGTATTACACTTCAAACCTATCTTTTCGGAATATCTACTGACTTTTCACTTCTTCCTTTCAGATGCTCAGAGAAGTAATCCACCAATCTCCAATAAAAATACTCGTCCATATTGCCGAACGCATGACGTTGTTGTGGAAGAATCAACATATCGAAACGTTTTCCGGCACGAATCAAGGCATCAGCCACACGTAATGTATTGCCTGGATGCACATTGTTGTCAATATCACCATGAATCAACAGTAAATGACCTTTCAGCTTACTTGCTATTTCCGGATTAGTACCGATTTTATAAACAAAAGTCGTATCTCCTTTCTCACTCACCACTTCTTTCACGCCATGGTGTGTTTCACTCCACCAACGGTTATAAATATTATTATCGTGATTTCCCGCACAAGATACAGCTACCTTGAAAAAGTCAGGATATTGGCACATAGCCGCCGTACTCATGAAACCTCCGCCTGAGTGGCCGTGAATACCGACCTTATCTATATCTATAAAGTCATAACGCTGTGCCAGTTGCTCAATAGCATATTTATGATCGGCCAACGGATAATCGCGCATATTTCCATATCCATAATTATGATACCACTTGGAACGACTGGGGTGTCCGCCACGCTGTCCCACAGAAATAACAATAAATCCAGCTTGTGCCAGACGGTCGGTACGAGGACTCATGCGAGTAAACGGATAATAAACACCTTCCACCTGCGGCCCAGGATAAACATAATCCACGATAGGATACACTTTAGTAGAATCGAAGTTAAAGGGTTTATACATCACACCATACAGGTCTGTCACTCCATCAGCAGCCTTCACTTTAAAGATTTCGGGAAATTTGTAACCGGCAGCAAACAGTTGTGAGAAGTCACTTTCCTGAATATCCATCACCTTATTACCATTTGTATCCAACAACGTAGCACAAGGCACCGAATTGACCCGTGAATAGTTATCTACCACAAAACGGGCGTCATCATCCACCTCCACCTGATGGAAATAATTGCCTTTGGTCAGCAGTTTCAGGCCGCTTCCATCCAAATTCACACGATAGAGATGCTCATAATAAGGATGTTCCTTGGAGTCCATACCATTAGCCGTAAAGTAAATCACACGCGCCTTATCATCCACTTTCAACACTTCTTCTACATGCCACGGGCCTTTTGTGATGCGATTTTTCAGATTTCCCTGATCATCATATAAATAAAGATGTGCCCATCCGTCGCGTTCACTCCACTGAATTATCTCCTTTCCACCATTCAGCACCTTCAATGGGCGAGTTTCCTGATAAGTATTCATCCGTTCCTTTATTACGGGCACAATGGAATCTTGCCCTATGGTGTATGAACACACGTCAATCCGATGCAAGTCACGGCTGCTACGGGTCAGAAAAAAGCGATTGTTATCACCCTGCCATACTGCTGCCTGATCTTCCATATCGCGTTGTTTTTGCATCATCGGCTTATACTCCAATCCTATATTCTGGTCTTTATAAGCTGCCACCTTTATTTCCTTACGGCTGTTGTCTACCATATCGAACAAATGCAAATATTCTACAGGTGCCTCCTTTTCTCCCGGCATTTGGTACTTGTAGGTTTCCAGCGTAGGACGAGGCTGAGCCATCGAATTGATCACCCACAACTCCTTCACCGCTCGATTATCTGTAATCGTTGTGGCAAAATGGCGCGAATCAGGCGACCACACTCCCCATGCACGGCGACGTTTACCATTGCACAGGGTGTCAGTATTCAGCATGCTATAAGGAATACCGTAACCAAAATCCGCTATACCATCTGTGGTAAGTTGAATTTCTACAATCGTACTGTCTTTTTCATCCTTCTTCGCTTTTTCGTAATCCTCACGACTCATGCGATACAAATTCAGATCCTTTGCATACACAATTGTTTTGCCGTCAGGCGATACAGATCCCCAATAGATTTTCTTCGGTTCCTCCTGTTTATCTTTCAGATGAGTAAGTTTATGAGTAGGATAGTCATAAGAAAAATAGAAAGTTTCCTTTCCGTTCTTCTTATCTTTGTCCCCAGCTTTTGGTTTCGCATCTTTTGTAGATTTCACTTCGAAAGTAAAAGTGCGTCCGTCTTCTTTCGCTTTCAGATTGGTGATAGGTAGATGACGCGCTTCGAAGGGATCCTGTACAATTTCGGTCAACTGTGCAGCCAGTTCGTCTCGGTCAAACAAAAGTTTCTTTGTCCGTGCAGCCGGATCGACGACATACCAGAAAGTACCTTCACTCGTTTTGTACTCGAACCAGAAGTTATTGCCTTTCTGGAACCAATGCGGATCCACCATGGTAGAAAACAACATGGTGCCTAATTTTTCTCGTGTATACTTTTCCGCCTGCAAATATTCCGGCAAGCGTTCCTGTGCCTTTACCACAGGGGTCACAGCACACATCCCCCCTATTACAAGGGTGATAAATAACATTTTTCTCATGAATTGAACTTTTGATCGTATTTACAATGAGCAAACATACGCAAAAATCTTCATTTAACAATCTTAAACGAACAAAAAAACATGATACTGCCGCTTTTCATTGTTATTTCAGTGTTTTAACTCAAGTTCAAATATCATTATGAAGCCAAATAAACTATTTTCATGGACTTGGATTTGTAATATTTGGTCTTTTTCTCATATATTTTAATCATGGTGAACCACTTTCCTCATATTATTGCTATTTTTGAAGAAAAGTTTTAATCATTCATTTCATAATTAAATGCAAGATCATGAATCGTAAAGTAAAAACCGCATTGTATGCTTACGCCTTGATGGCACCGCTGATATTGCAAAGTTGCAATGCACAAAGTGAGAAAAAAGAGAGTAACAAAGAGTGTAACGAAAAAACAAACAAAAACATTGAAAACAAGGTTATGACAACAGGTAGTGATAACTTCATTTTTGCAAAAAACAAAGAATGGGAAACTGTAGGAGAAGGTGTAGTGCGCCAAATCATGGGTTATAATGATGACATCATGGTCGTCAAAGTGAAATTTGAAAAGGGATCTGTAGGAGCTGTCCACCATCACATCCATTCACAAGTGACTTATGTGGAAAGTGGGAAGTTTGAGTTCACTATTAATGGCGTGAAAAAAATCGTGTCGGCTGGCGACTGCTTATATAAGGAACCCAATGCTGTACATGGTTGTGTTTGTCTAGAGCGAGGTATGCTAATAGATTGTTTTAGCCCGATGCGCGCTGATTTTCTAGAAAAGGAATAAAGCAGAATACGCTAAAATCACCACAGATCATACAGATGACTTCTATTAAAATCAAGTATATTTATTGTACTTATGTAATCAGAGTAGTCTGTGGTGAAAAAACTTTGAAGGCAATTCCATCATCTATCTCCGCAATCTGTAAGTAATTCAATTTAAATACCATCCCCCTATTGCAGGATTTTGAATACTACAAACCAGCTAAACCATATCTATCAAGGAAGCATCCACAAACAAACCAGACACAATAATTTTACAAATAGAATTCTTTTCATGAAAACGTTTATTTTTAGTATTAGTTCCATTCATTTCATGAAACAAAAGTAATATTTTCCTCAAAAAGCGGTATACATTTTTCAATCTACCAAGCGTATTACTCGTTATTCGTGTGCGAAAACAATCAATTTTGTGCACGATAACGATAAAAATTGTCCAAAAATTGCCTTTTTACTAATTATTATGCCTTTCAGGTTTGATAAGTTGAGAAAAGGTTTTATTTTTGGGGCAGTTTTTAATTTATACTATTGTAGAAAACACAGTCATTTACTATTAATTCACAAGAGAATGGAACAAGTTTTTAGTTATATCATCGGTTTAGGAGCAGCGGTGATGATGCCTATAATTTTTACAATCTTAGGCGTTTGTATCGGGATCAAATTCAGCAAGGCATTAAAAAGCGGTCTGCTGGTAGGGGTGGGTTTCGTTGGTTTATCAGTAGTCACCGCACTGCTGACCAGCAGTTTGGGTCCGGCCTTAAGCAAGGTGGTCGAAATATATGGCCTGCAACTGAAAGTTTTTGATATGGGATGGCCTGCCGCCGCCGCTGTGGCTTATAATACCTCTGTGGGTGCATTCATCATTCCGGTATGTCTGGCTGTCAATATCTTAATGTTATTGACAAAAACCACCCGTACGGTTAACATTGATTTATGGAATTATTGGCATTTTGCTTTCATCGGAGCTGTTGTTTATTTTGCGACAGATAATATTTGGTGGGGCTTCTTCGCGGCCGTTATTTGTTATATCATCACATTAATCCTGGCTGACTACACAGCAGACAAATTCCAAGGTTTCTATGACAAAATGGAAGGGATTTCCATTCCACAGCCTTTCTGTGCGGGCTTCGTGCCATTCGCTCTTATTATAAATGAGGTATTGGACAAGATTCCCGGATTTGAAAAGCTGAACATCGATGCGGAAGGCATGAAAAAGAAATTCGGTTTGTTAGGCGAACCTCTTTTCCTAGGTATTCTGGTAGGATGTGGCATCGGTGCATTATCTTGCAAGAACGGGCAAGAAATAGTAGACAAGATTCCTTATATTCTAGGTTTAGGTATCAAGATGGGAGCGGTAATGGAGCTGATCCCCCGTATTACCAGCCTGTTCATCGAAGGGTTGAAGCCCATTTCGGACGCTACCCGCGAACTGATTGCCAAAAAGTTCAAAGGCGCCGTAGGTTTGAATATCGGAATGAGTCCCGCCTTGGTGATCGGACATCCGGCTACGTTAGTCGTATCTTTGTTATTAATTCCTGTCACCATCTTATTGGCAGTGGTGCTTCCGGGCAATGAGTTCCTGCCATTGGCTTCATTAGCAGGTATGTTCTATGTATTCCCATTGGTATTACCTATCACCAAAGGAAATGTGGTAAAGACCTTCATCATTGGTTTTGCAGTATTGACCATCGGCCTGTATTTTGTAACCGACCTGGCACCTTACTTTACCCAAGCAGCTCACGATGTATATACCAAGACACAAGATGCCGCCGTAAACATCCCGTCAGGTTTTGAAGGCGGTGCGCTGGATTTTGCTTCAAGTCCTTTCTCATGGGCTATCTTCCATTTGACTTATTCATTCAAATGGATTGGTTCCGGAATGTTGGTACTGATTACACTTTTCTTAATGGTGCTGAACCGTCGTTCCATCATTAAATACCAGAAAACAATGAAAAATTAAAATTTAAAGATAATCATTATGAAAAAATTAGCGATTGCAATGATGCTGAGTGTTTCTGCCCTGGCAGCTTCAGCTCAAGTGAATTACAAGGTACAGACCGCTTGCCATCCGCAAGATGTAAAGCACTATGACACAGAACGTCTGCGTAGTTCATTTATGATGGAAAAGGTGATGGCACCGGATGAAATCAATGTTACATACACCCTTTACGACCGCCTCATCTACGGAGGAGCCATGCCGGTGAACAAAGTGCTGAAACTGGAAACTTTCCGCGAACTGGGGCCGGAGATCACTTACTTCCTTGAACGCCGCGAGCTAGGTGTCATCAATGTAGGTGGTGATGGCGTGGTTACGGTAGACGGTAAGGAATATCCTATGAAATATAAGGAAGCACTCTATGTAGGTTGCGGGAATAAAGAAGTGACTTTCAAGAGCAATGACGCTGCCAAACCGGCCAAATTCTATATCAATTCGGCGCCGGCTTACAAGCCATACGTTACCCAATTGATCACTACCGACGTCAAGCTTCAAAAAGCAAATCCCAAACAATATGCTTTGGCTATTTCGGATCATTATGGAAAAATGGAAGACAGTAATGACCGTATTGTAAACCAGTTAATTGTAAAAGATGTATTGGAAAGAGTGAAAAACGGTGGTACCAACCAATTACAGATGGGACTTACCGAACTGGCTCCGGGATCTGTATGGAACACCATGCCGGCCCATACACATACCCGCCGCATGGAAGCTTACTTCTATTTCAACCTGCCTGAAGGAAATGCCATTTGTCACCTGATGGGCGAACCGCAAGAAGAGCGTCTGGTATGGTTGCACAATGAACAGGCCATCACTTCTCCCGAATGGTCCATCCATGCTGCTGCAGGTACCAGCAACTACACCTTTATCTGGGGTATGGGGGGCGAGAACCTGAAATACAGCGACAAAGATGAAATAAAATACACAGAGATGAAATAAGCAGCATGGTACACACCATTGCTCATTAACTCTTGTTATTCTGAATGTTGCAAGAAACCACCTTGTTTTCAGGCTTTTTGCAACATTCGGAATATTTTTTTAAAGAATCTTGCCATTGTACCGGTTTATACAGGTTTTCCACCAATTTTTGCATAAGAAATAGGTACAGAATGGCTATTTTTACATTTCATAAGAAAAACATAATTAAATCTATTATCATGAGTACATATCAAAAAGCAGGTGAGAAGATGACAAGCTTCAGATGGGTGATCTGCGGTCTGTTATTCTTTGCCACTACAGTCAATTATCTCGACCGTCAGGTGCTTTCACTCACTTGGAAAGACTTCATTGCTCCGGAGTTTCACTGGACGGATTCAAATTACGGAGATATCACAGCCATTTTCTCAATAGTATATGCCATAGCCAACCTGTTTGCCGGCCGTTTCATTGACTGGATGGGTACTAAGAAAGGTTATCTTTGGGCTATTGCCGTATGGTCTGCCGGAGCTTGCCTTCATGCATTATGCGGCTGGGCTACCGAAGAAACATTAGGCATTCATAATGCAGAAGAAATGATTTCTGCAACCGGTGCTGTCGCTTCAACCATTGCCATTACCAGCGTGTACTATTTCATTGCCGCCCGAATTGTATTGGGAGTAGGTGAAGCGGGAAACTTCCCTGCCGCCATCAAAGTTACAGCCGAATATTTTCCCAAGAAAGACCGGGCATTCTCCACTTCTATTTTCAATGCGGGTTCTACCGTAGGCGCCTTGGCCGCTCCAATCACGATCCCTCCTTTGGCACGCTATTTTCAGAGCATCGGTATGGGTAACGGATGGGAAATGGCTTTCGTCGTTATCGGTGGTTTAGGCTTCATTTGGATGGGAATTTGGATGTT
This sequence comes from Bacteroidaceae bacterium, assembly GCA_011959205.1. Classification (GTDB taxonomy): domain Bacteria; phylum Bacteroidota; class Bacteroidia; order Bacteroidales; family Bacteroidaceae; genus Phocaeicola. Next base: position 39,180 of record BLLV01000279.1, on the reverse strand, counting down.
CCTCTACAAGAAACCCCATGTCAACCCTCGCGTGAATGCTGCCGAATTGGAGTATATCGAACAAGACAACAACCATCCTGAAGAATCCGCAGAACAGCAAGCTGCCGCCAATGACTTTGACAACAAGAAGATTTCATTCTTGAGATGTTTCAAATTTCCCCAGACATGGGCCGTATTTGTCGGCAAATTCATGACCGATGGGGTATGGTGGTTCTTCCTGTTCTGGACTCCGGCATATATTTCGGATGTATATGGCTTCGCCTCAGATACAACGACTGCACAAATGTTGATTTTCGTGTTATATGCCATCACCATGCTGTCTATTTACGGTGGTAAGTTGCCTACGATCATCATTAACAAAACAGGTAAGAATCCGTATGCAGCCCGTATGCAAGCCATGTTTATCTTTGCCTTGTTCCCATTACTGGCGTTGTTTGCCCAGCCGTTAGGCAATTATTCCTATTGGTATCCTACCATTATTATCGGTATTGCAGGTGCGGCACACCAGTCATGGTCTGCCAATATCTACTCCGTAGTAGGTGATATGTTCCCCAAAAGCACCATTGCTACTATCGTAGGCATCGGTGGTATGGCAGGCGGCATCAGTTCTTTCTGTATCAATATGGGTTCCGGCAGACTGTTCGACTATGCAGCGGAAACGAATATGACTTTTATGGGATTTGAAGGAAAACCTGCCGGGTACTTCATCATATTCTGTATATGTGCCGTAGCTTATTTGGTTGGCTGGATTATCATGAAAGCATTGGTTCCCAAATATAAACCGGTAGATGCATAATTAAAGAATTCACCACAGACTACACATCTAAGTAGCCTGTGGTGTTTTTTCCCTAATAAATAGTTTTCAGAAGATGTTGATAAATAGAATTATGACTTAATATTTCAGGAACTCCTGTGATAAAAAGCTGCTTGCGTGCACGCGTTAAAGCGACATTCAGCTTACGGTCAATCTGTACGCCGTCCTCTTCTGTCAGGTTAGGCAGAAACCTTAATTGATAGAGATGATTCACACAAAAAGAGTAAATAATGACATCACGTTCGCTGCCCTGATACCGTTCCACTGTGTCAATAGAAATCCTACTCAAAGCAGGAATAGCCAATGCCTGAAGCTCTTTACGTATCAAAGCAATCTGACTTCGATAAGGAGTAATGACTCCTAACGTTCGATTCGGATCAAATTCCTCTTCATGAGCCAGATACACCTTCCTAGCCAAACCGGCAACAATCTGTGCCTCATATCTGTTTGTTTTTCCGGAAACACTCTCCAGATCCTGCTTCGAAGGAATAAATCGTACCGGAGTTTCTATGTATTCCAATTGATGAGGTAATCCCAAAGCCTCCAATTTTCCGGCATAAAATGCTTTATTCGGGAAAAAAGATACTCCCGGATGCATACGTCCCTGCCGGCAAAGCATATCTACCGCTTGGGAAGATTCTTCTTTCAGATGGAAACGATAAAGCCGCTCAAACAGAGAATCTTTTAAATTAAAAAGTCCGGCTTTCCTAAGTTCCTCATCATACACTTCAGACTGTCCGCTGTTCTGTAAAATGACGGCAGGTAACTGTTTATGATCACCTATCAGGATAAATTTACCCACTGCATTTCTTTCATCAGCAAACTTGGCACACAAAACACCCAATAATTGAGGTTCCAATATCTGGGTAGCCTCATCCACTATGGCTACATCAAAACGCTTCAATTTAAACAGTTCGGCTTTCGCTGCAATAGAAGCCACGGTCCCGACATACACCCTGCAATCTGTCATACGGATATTCACCTCCCGCCTGCTGTTACATTCCGCCAATATATTCTCCAACAGATGCCCTCTAAAACGTACATCACAGGAAAGTTCGCTTCCCACCCGTATATAATCTATACCGGGAGTGATAGAGGACAGTGACTGACAAATTTCATCAACAGCCCGGTTGGTATAAGCCAGTAACAATATCTGCATAGATGATGCTGCATAGAAATGTTCCACCATTCTACGCAACGCCCTCGAAGTCTTTCCTGTTCCGGGAGGGCCCACCAAAAGAAAATAATCACGGGCTGCTTCCGCTTTCAACGCCACCCTCTCAAAGTCATCACCGGCCAGCGCTATAGCTTCCTCAAAAGATGAATCAAAGCGGGGAGGCCGTTGACCCAACAACAATTCCCGTCTTTCCGCATTCGCATCCAGAAAAGCGGAGAGCCCCAAATACATACTGCGAAATGTAGTATCCATCGTATCATGTTCTACAGCATAACGGCTTTCCGGAGGAAAAACAGAAGCATTACGTTGAGTGGCACGTAAACGGATACGCAATTCTGTATCTGTAATCTGCTCAATGTTACCCTTAAAAACCATTTTATTGGTCACATTATCCAAATCATTATTACGCTCATACAGCACAACCACATCTCCTGTACGGAAATTGGGAAGGAACATTTCATCATATTGTGGAATAGACAAAAGTATATAAGCCTTATGAGCCTGTGATGCCCTATTTTCCGTTATCTGCAAATCATATAATATCTCCCCCGCCTCACGTTTCTCATCCAGTGTACTCAGCCAAAGAGCTGAAGCCCCTGCACGTCCTTCATAATCCACATCTCCCGATTTGGAGGTATAAAGTTCTTTGGTGATGAAATTATAAAGCGTATAGAAATAGACCTGCTCCAAAGGTTCCAATGCCGACAGTTTCTCCCGAAAACGCGAGATAGAAGGTTTCAGATATTGTTCCCAGAATCTGCCGCGCAGTTTTCTTTCATTCATCACCTCCGGATGGATCTGTGCCAACAAGTTGCGTGTAAAATCAGGATGATTATGGAATTGTACCCCATACTCGGCAGCAACAATACGGTTACGCAAGTTGATCACCCGCCTTACCTGAGCCCACGATGCCCTGGCCGGATACAATAAAGGATAACGGGTATAAAGCAAATAGGGATGCATACGCCGCCGGTCCTGTCCCATGCTGTATTCCAACACTGCCATATATAGCAGCATCTGAACCTTATTATTTTCCTTGGGTTCCACTTTTCCCTGCATGGAGAATTCATCTGCTTTTCCCGACTTCATTTCGATAAAGCTGCTCATATCCCGCTGCATATAGTCCAAACGTCCCTGAATGCCCAATGCTTCACAAATATAAGACGGCTCCAGCACAGCGTCCTTTTTATTCAAATTATAACCCGGTTCCAGAAAAGTATGTTGTACAATATCCCGTATATGCTCAAAATGCATCCGGCAATCCTTGGCAAACTCTTTCTCTTTGGACGGATCGCGAAGTTCGGCACAAGCCGCCAGTTCGATGGGATACTGCCGGAATGCCTTCTTCATACAGCCTATATAGTCCGGCTCCTCCTCACCCGCATGTATCCATTCATCTAGAAAAAGATTGGCTATATTTCCCAGCAGCAAAGGCCGGGCGTTATCAATCGGCACCAGCCGGCTCAAAAAATAGTTTGCCGGATGGCTGCCATAATCCTTGTAACATTCCGCCAGTGAACTGATATCTATCAGATAATCCGGTTCCAATACCATAAAAGAAGGGGTATAAATTCCTTCCCTATCTACAGAAACATCCAGCAGATTAAGCTGGGCATATCGCCACAGTTCTTTTATGGTTTCCTCAAATTCTTGGTTAATGCCGGGTCTATTATAAACCACCCGTATAGGTTCATCGGCTGTTACATCTACAGGATGTACATACAAATAGGTATCATCGGCATAATCAAAGCATACACGGATGCGGCGGATGTATTCCATCTTTTCTCTTTTCCCTGAAGATGCCATTTCCTGCTTGGGAAGAACCGAGAACAGCTTCAATGGAATATCTTGTGCAAACATCTTCCTATATGCGTATGCCACTGCACACAAATCACGTAGGAACTCTTCTCGTACAGGCGACTTACGATGATTCAAAATATCATTGGAAGTCAGACGAAAGGTATGTAACTGATTCTGTTCTTTCAGATCCAGCCCATATTGAGTGGCTACATAATTAATACGGGCGGCCAAATCAGTGGTCTGCAAGCTATTTCCCTGCATCCGTTCACGCACCACACGCTCCAATGATTCACGCAATTGCCTGTAACGGCGTTCCAATGGCTGGTTTTCATCTATATAAAGCCTGTATAACTCTTCGTAATACTCTTCTATCTCTGCATTCATGCTGTAAAGATACACAATTTCTCATATATGCTATGAGCTTACCTTATATGCAATCGCCCTCCACCGTCAGACTAAGTGGCAAAGAGAGAAAGTTGCCATAAATATAAAGTTCACGGACAAACACCCCTATGCTGTCCGACCGGAAGGAAACTTTCAACAGCAAAGTATCTCCCGGAGCAGCATGATACTTGGAGCATCTCGTTTCCAGACAATCACAAGATAAAGTAATGTAATAAAGATGCAAACTGTCACTTCCCGTGTTTTCCAATATAAAAGATGCTTCTTTTCCTTCCTTGTGCGAAAACCGTCCCCAGTCCACCCTCTCTTTATCAACAGCCACAGTAGTCCTCGCCACAGCCGGTCGGCTGTCAACTTCTTCCTGTTCGTATGGTGCACGCGAGACGAACTTTCCCTTTTCCAATACATAGACCATGGGAGTTGTACCAACCATTTTCATAGATGCCGCCACCTCACCGGTATCAAGATATACATTGGGAAATTCAGCCCGTCGCTTACCCGTCAACAAATAAAACTCTTTCTCAGAATGGCAGGTTATCACATAAAGCGTATCCTGAGACGCATGTATCTCAGATTTCGCCTTATCAATACAACTGCTACAGCCATTTCCCGGAATAATGACCAAATGAGTGGCCGTTTGAATCCGGGATATCTCCATGCCCGTAACTTCAAAAAGTTTCTGAAGACATTTATCATTGTTTGACATGCAGCCACAACAGCATCCTATCAAGACCACTATTTTAATATATACCAATAACTTCTTCATTTATTCTCCTCCTTTATTTATTTTCCTGCAAAGTAAAACACCGGAACATCAACTTGTCCTCGTCAAAACAAGGATTCTCCTCATTATTCAAAGAAAGATACAAACCTTTCTTACCCACAAAGCACATGCGGTAAACATACGTATTGCCCGGGAAACGCGTCTCGCCAATGATCTCGTACTTATTATTCAAAATAACGATAGAAAACTCCTGGCCATAAGGTATCGTTCCCACCGGTGGCTTATTTTTAGGAAAACGATAAGGCTGCAAGGCAAAACGATAGAAAACATCCCGATATTTATCATACAGCAAATGATGATATTGATACTTCAAATACTCCTCCTGCAACCAACTAACCAAATCCTGATTTATATTACCGGCCTTGGGAAGAATAGCGGGAAAATAACGGCTCTTGGCACTGTAGGCATGCACATGATGGAAATCGGAAGACACAAAAATACTGTCACACTCATGAAAAGAAACAGCAACCTCCCTGCCTGTATGGGCATAACTGCACTCAGACTCATACAAAGTGCTATGCTTCTGTTCTTCTTCCTTAAAAATGGAAGGGAATTTGAAATCCGTCCTTTTCATTTCTCCGGTATTCATGTCGACCGAAACAAACAGGGAGAGGTTTTTCCAATCATCAGGTTTACGGGGATACCCCACCTGGTCCTGTTTGAAATACAACAAAGAATCGCGAAGAATGCCGGGGGAAGCATAATAACTATAAAAAGTACTGATGCAAGAATTGACAAAAAGCCGATCCTCACCATCAGCATCCGGATCCCACAAACGGTATTTTCTCAGCACAGTACCCTGATCGTCAACCAAATAAAAAAAAGGAGAGTGAGTAGTGACAATAAAACGATTCATATCCAGAAAACATCCGCCGGCTATCTCAGGAATACCATTCGGACCTTCCTTATACAAAGGCACCCGCTTGAACTCCTCCTGCTTTTCCACATCAAAAATCAAGAAACGAGGGGTTCCACGTGTTCTGTCATTTTGAAATAACAGATATTCCCTCCCCTTGTCCTCAAATTGAAAAAGAACTTTGCAAAGATAATAAGTGGTATTATCCAATGGGAAAGAAAGCGTATCGCCACCGGACAAATACACTTGGCCATCAGGCTCTGTCAACTTTCCTCCGCCACAAGAAACCACCAACAAGCCAAGGAAAAGAAACAAATAAATAATCTTGCATTTCATAAGCATAGACTTCATGGAAGGATCCAACAAAAATAATCTTGTCGGATTATCAAAAACGACAAAACTCCTATTTCACGACATCCCATCCGGTTTCACATCCCTCTGCACCACTGGCGGTTCCTCGAACACCAGCTCCTGATTGGAGGAGTACAACTTGGCACTTACTACAGATAAAAGCACCACCACTAAAAACAACATCTTTTTCATAACAGTATGATTTTAAAGGCTCGGTTGCAATATACAAAAAAAGACTGAATAAACAAATCGTTAAGTGTTTTTTTCATCTAGTTCTCACAGCTCTTTCATTTAACTTAAACGGACAGCAATACAGGCCTAAGAAACATCATCACTTATCCTGTCCATTCTTGCAATCAGATTCTTTAAAAAACCCACTGGACTCCTACTTGCAGACGTTTCAGATTACCATCTACGATAAATTTCCCATCGCCCAGACAGAAATCTTCATTCCTGTGATATGCATCGCTGTAGCCTATGTGAAGGTAACGCAGAAGAATATTGCAGTGCTTGCCCAGTGAATAAGCTGCCCCTACCGACAATCCGGCTTCACTGTAATTATCATTGCCTCCATCCATACCACTGCACACTGATACTGTAGCGGCAGCTTCTCCAAACAACTTTATACGGTTCGTCTGCCAGAAGGCATACTGTCCGTAAGCTCCGATAGTTTTGAATTTGTCAGCAGCTAATTCAAAACGTGCCTTTATTCCGGCCGCCCATCGGCTGTTGAACTGATAGCCGACAGCGGGTGACAGGAACACATATCCATCATGCGCGTTGTCGTACTTTTCGATCTGTCCATATCCGCCATTCAGTTCGATGAACAAACCACGTTCTTGGGTTTGGGCAGAAGCCAACAGGCAAGATCCCAATAAGAATAGAGAAGTAATAAATGTTTTCATGTTGCTATGTTTATTTAGGGTTAATATACAGATTTTTTCTATTGTGTTCATAATTGCTACCGCCCACATTAACATTATTGAATCCATACCACCCATTGTATGAACCATTTACCCATCCCCAGTTCATATGAAAAGAGAGCATAGAATATCCACATGTACCGGGTTCATCACATGAAGGTTTATCCGAGCTAGAATAGCGATAGTACCCCGGACCTCCATCACGATATTCAATAAAATAAAAAGTTTCATAGTCAATACTATTTGCTCCATCGCAAGCCCAAGCATGACCATCCCAATCCCAAAACAAAAATTGTTTATCTGAGCCTCTCATATAAACAGGTCTGTTGTGAATTAATAATTCATTGGCAGTTTCTTTATAATTAAAGTCTTTTATTACTGCATTATATTGGAATTGATTTATGAAAGCATTTTTTGCTTTATCAATGTTTGAACCAGACATATCGGTACCATAATCCATGTCAACAGCGTCTCCAATATCGTATATAAGTTGTTGTGTGTCATTAGTTGCAGTTTCATCAGGCATATTGTTCCAATTATAAGTCTTGGGATGTTCATGAAATTTCATAATTTGAGCCATTGCAATAGCCACACATCCAGCTTTACTTTGATTAGGACATTTGGCATTAAACGGAGAGTTCTGATGCCATTTTGTTGACAATAAAGGACCTACACAATTCCTTTTAGTGTTATCTTTTACGGCTACAATTGTGTACTGTTCAGGCGATTTATATTGCGATGCAAGATTTTTAAAATTTGCAAGAATTTCATCGCCACCATACGAAAAGACATCAGCACTACACTGAGACAAAGGATAAAAATGATACCCCGGATATAATGCTCTAAGTTCTGTTATTCTGGCTGCATATGCACTCATTTCATCACCTGTGGAACGAGATTGCAATACATTACTATCATCCTTATTATCATATAGATTCCACAAATATCGTATATGTGATTGACATGCATCATCACTCATCTTAGAATTTGAAATATCTTTTTTAACATCTTGTATCCATTCTACCAATCCTTCCGGCATATCACCCTCAGGAAAATCATATTTGTCGGAATATGCTATGACTGGATAATATGTTTTTTTTGAGCTGACTACAACAAAGCCGCCATACGAATAATTGATAACATACATTAATGGAACCCCAATAGAATCATTTATAGTGAAAACTTCTTCTGTTGTAGATGTGCTTCTTGATGTTTTTTTATTAAAGAAATTACCTGCTATGCGTAGCGCAGTGGTTTTACTTACTGAAATAGCTTCTGTTTCATCTAAATTATTAGATGTAGATTCAAATGTTTGCAATAATATACCTTGAGGCTCTGTACAAGCACAAAGAGAAATTAAAGACAAAAATAAAAATCTTTTCATAACAGTATAATTTTAAGGGTTCGGTTGCAATATACCCAAAAAAAAACGAACAAACAAATAATTCCGCAATCTTTTTCATTTATTTCTCCTTATACGATTCCCCCTGAAAAATCCTTCAAAAGCTTCAGCCCTCCCGCAAACCCTTTGCAGGAGGGCGTTCCGGCTGAAAGATCACACCGGAAAAAAGTTTCAGGCCGCGGAAGAATCCTTCAGCTTCACCAACCGGTACACATTGCCATACTCGGTATGCACACGCTGTATCCCTAATGCAACCATCATCCTGCCCAACCGGTTCGGAGTCACCCCGCGCATGGCAGCCGGATAATGTTTCTGCAAATAATTGAACAAATCCGTTGTGGTGTAAGGCTTGGACAGCTCCCCTTCCTGCGGCACCCGGAAACAACGCAAAAACAATTCCTGCTCGGCAGGCATTTTATAAAAGTTCCGGTTGCTGCGCTGTATCTCCTTCTCTTCCTCTTCCGAGAACCAGTAACGCTCTCCTCCGGCCAGCTCCGCTTTCAACTGGGCGAACAATTGCGCATGGTCGGGCGGTGTACAATCAATCTTATCACCCACTTCCGCACAAAGGAAACGGCGGCTCCCTGTGGGGTCAGTCAACAGATCCGTCATATTGGACGTGCCGATGAAAGAGGCGATGCGGGGCAGCCGACTGAATGCCGGACGATGCGCCCTGCGGAAAGTCAGCGTGGTCATCTGCATCAGATTCTTCAAGGCAGGCATCTGTCCGGCACGGTACTTGTCGAACTCATCCATGTTGATCAGCCCGAAAAGCGAAAGTTTCTGTTCACAACCGCTCTCGCTTGTCAGGTCAAACTTATCTATATAATAAGGTGTAAGTTCCTTGGGCATCAAAATCTTGCAAAAAGAAGACTTGCGCTTCCCCTGCTCGCGGCTCACCAACATGGGCGCCACCGCATTGGCGCAATCCTGCGCCTGCCCCAGCCATTGGGCGGAAACTCCCAGCATCCAACGGTGGAAACCTTTCACCCACAATGGTTTACGAGATATACGCGCGGCCAATGGAGTGACACGGTCTACCCCGTCCCACTGAGGCAAGCGATTCATATAATGCAGAAAAGGATGATAGTTTTCCACCTTTCGGGAATGGAGCAGACGGCTCACATCCTTATCCCAGCAGTTGATGCCGCCGGCCCGCGCCTCCAGGCAGAACGTGTTCAAATCACGTTGAGCCACCATGCCATACTCTGCATCCGGCATCCCTTTCCCACGATACTCCGTCTGTTCGGTGAGAAGATTGTAGCGGAAATCATACCGTGCAGCCAAAAAGCGCTGCAAGGCATCCAGCATATTCTCCGGCTTCTCGCGCCTCGATTTGCCAGAAACCGCCTTTTCATCGACAGTTCCTGCCATAGCAGCTGTTTCGACAGCCGCCGGATCAACTGTTTCACCCACCGTTTCCGTAGCCGTTGAAGGAAACGCTCTTTCCGGATTCGCGCTTTTTCCCACGCATCTCCTCATTTTCATACTTTTTTTGCACCAACTCAGTAAATTTTCCACTAGTTTTTTCATCCGTCTTTTATTATTTGGGGTTGTTAATATCACAAAGATAGCACTCAAAACGCCCTTTTACAAGCATTTACCACACGCCACCGAAAAAAAGTGATTAAGCGAAAATAATTGGGAAATTATTCGTTTTTATCAGGACAATTTCATACTTTTGCACCGTCAAATAAATTGTTTCACTAGAATGATGAAGTTTCATCACCTAAGTAATACAATTTCATCACCCAAGTGATACAATTTCATCACTTAAGTGAAATGACCAACTTGAAAGGAAGTTGCAGCAAACTCTTCCGTACAAGGAAGCATAAACAACCTGATAAAAACAAGTAAGCGAATGGCTATCAAATTTGAATTTTATGAATCACCCAATACGATAGGTACGCGTAAGAAGCGCTATCACGCCCGTGTGGTGAACTGGCAGCGTATCAACACCGACTATCTGGCGCGGGAAATACAGTACGGCTCCTCGCTCACCGTGGCGGACATCAAGGCAACCATCATCTCACTGAGCGAGAAACTGGCCTACTACTTGAAAGACGGTGCCCGGGTGCATATCGAAGGGATAGGATATTTCCATATATCGCTCACCTGCCCCGAAACACGGACACCAAGCTCCACACGTGCCAACAAGGTGAAATTCAAATCGGTGACATTCCGCGCAGACAAATACCTGAAGCACCAGTTGAACGACGTCAAGACCGAGCGTTCGAAATACAAGCCGCACTCCATGCCGACAACCAAAGAGAGCATAGACGAGGCACTGACAGAATACTTTCTGACCAACAGCGTACTGACACGCCGGAAGTTTGAATCGTTATGCGGACTGACACGCGCCACCGCAGGACGCTATATAGCCCAACTGGCGAAGGATAAAAAATTGCGCAACATCTCCATTCCACGCAACCCCATCTATGAACCGATGCCGGGATTCTATGGAAAAGAGAAACTGCCTGAGACGGAACAAACACACAACGAAACAATATAATAGAAAACTTCTACAAACGAGGCTCAAAACATAAAGAGCTGAAACTTCTACACTAGGCTGAAGGAATTCCGGGAGGAAATCCTTCAGCCGCTTTTCTTTATTGACGGGCGTTTGCGAAGGGGCTGAAGGATTTGAAAGAAAAAACGGGGGAAACTCCGGGGGAAGTGTTTTTCAGCCCACCAGCCACATCAGCATGGGCAAATAATCCTTCAACGAGACACGAAGCAACTTCAACGCCTGCTGAATACGGTAGGCCACCGTCTGCTGCGACACCTCCAGCACCTCCGCTATTTCCTTATACCCCAAATCTTTGAAACGGTGCATCACAAAGGCCTCCCGATAACTGTCGGGCAAGGCGGCTACCGCCTCATTGATCCGCCGGCCCAGTTCCTCCAATTGCCCGTAGTCCACTTCACACAGCATCGACTGGGTACGTTCATAAAAGGCAGCCTCCACCTTGGTCTTTATCTGTTGCCGGGTAAGATGGTTCAGCACCTTGCGATAAGTCATCTTGAACAGGTACTGGCACAAAGAAGATTCTATGACCAGCTCGTGACGGTTCTCCCACAGCCAGAGCATCACCTCCTGCACAACCTCTTCCGCGTCCTCCATGCTGAGCATACGGCGAGCATAAGCACACAAAACGGCATAGTACCTTCTGAACAATTGTTCGAAAGCCATATCCTCCCCTTGCCGGAGAGCCTCCAACAGTGACAGGTCTTCGATGGTATAGTTCATAGTATTCAACTAATATGTTCTAGTGTGCAAAGATAGCATTTTTTTGAATAAAAAACTTTTTTTGAAAAAAAATGCCTGTTCCGTTTAGATGGTTCCCGTTCTCGATTGTCTTATATACAAACAACAAAAAAAATGTATGGAAAACCAGACCGAAATAGAGCATTTGCTGCCCAAATATTTCGAAGGAAAGACTACTTCCTGCGAAAACGAACAGATAGAGGCATGGATGAACGAAGATGAAGGACATGTGCGCATCGTCTCGCAACTGAACATGCTTTATTTGGCAGCAGACACCCATCGGCTGGCCGGAGATATAAATACGGATAAGGCATGGAATAAGGTAAAAGAAAAAACCAGGAAAAGACGCCTCTCGCAGTGGGAATGGATACAACGCGTAGCCGCAATCCTGTCCATCCCACTGTTGATAAGCGTACTTGCCCTGTATTTCGAAAAGCCCGAGATACCGGTGGCTCAAACCATTGAAATAAAGACGAAAACAGGCATGACCACCTCGGTGGTGCTGCCGGACAGCACTGTGGTACACCTCAATTCCGAATCCTCCCTGCGCTATCCCACCCTGTTTGCCGGCGACACACGCCAGGTGGAACTGACCGGCGAGGCGTATTTCGAGGTAAGCCGCCATCCGGAAAAGCGATTCATCGTTTCCACCCCCTGCCACTCCTCCATAGAAGTGTATGGCACCTGTTTCAACGTAGAGGCCTACAAGGAGCAGGACCGGATATCAACCACGCTGGTAGAAGGAAGCATTGGGTTCCGCTACCGGGACCGCGAGGGAAACGACCGGGAAATAACCTTGACGCCTCATCATAAACTGGTGTACCAACCAACATCGGGAAACACCCGGCTCTATGCCACCTCCTGCGAATCGGAAACAGCATGGAAGGACGGCAAAATCATTTTCTATAACACGCCCATGGAGGACATACTACACATCTTGGAAAAACGGTACAACGTAGAGTTTGTGGTAAGCAACAACCGGGTCAAGGAAAACTCGTTCACGGGGACATTCTCCACGCAGCGGCTGGAGCGCATCCTGGAATTTTTCAAGATATCCTCGCGGATCAACTGGCGCTATGTAGACAGCGAAAACATATCCGACCAGAAACAAAAAATCGAGATCTATTAAACAAACATACCTTTAATAATAACCTTAATACAAATTCAGCAGTATGAAAGAACAGAAATCACCTTAAACACAGAAAAAACATACGGAAAATATTGGCGTATCTTCCGTATGAAAAAGCAGAGACATGAAAGCTTGTTTGGCGACAAGCTCCAATATCATTTTTATTAATTTTCAGTCATTACAAAATTATGCAAAATCTTTTTAGCATCCAAGTATTCCGGATGATAAAGCCATCGTGGCTGTCATTCGACAAAATTCCATTGTGTATGAGACTATGTGTTTTATTTCTCGCCTGCTCGCTGAGTCTCACTCATGCGGCAGAAACGTATGCGCAGAAAACCAAAATCAGTATCGACGCCAACAACCAGACCGTCGAAAGTGTATTGAAACAAATCAAGGCGAAAACAGGATTTGATTTCTTTTTCAACAACAAACACGTAGACCTGAACCGCCGCGTGTCTGTCTCCGCCCATCAGGGAAATGTGTTCGAAGTGCTGGAAAAAGTATTTGCCGGCACCAATGTGACTTACTCCGTGCTGGACAAGAAAATCATCCTTTCCACCGAAAGCGTACAGGCCGTGCGCCAGAATCCCACCGTAAAAATCAGTGGTAAAGTGCTTGATGCCAGCGGAGAACCTGTTATCGGAGCCAGCGTGATAGAAAAAGGAACGACCAACGGAACCGTGACCGATATAGACGGTAACTTCACCCTGAATGTCAGTTCGGCACAAGCACAGCTCGAGATATCCTACATCGGCTACAAAACTCAGGTGTTGAAATCTCAGGCAGGCAAGTTGATGGCTGTCACCCTGAGCGAAGATACGGAAATACTGGAAGAAGTCGTAGTAGTGGGATATGGCACAATGAAGAAAAAAGACCTGACCGGAGCCGTGGCTTCCGTCAAAATGGACGATGCTCCTGTAGGTACTGTATCCACTATCAGTCATGCCCTGGCAGGTAAAGCAGCCGGACTTCAGGTAAATATGGTCAGCGCACAGCCGGGCAGCGGCTCGAACTTCCGTATTCGCGGTGCAGCCTCTGTCAACGCAGGTAACGACCCGCTGGTGATTATCGACGGATTCCCGGTAAATCCGGCTTCGGACGATGCCATCAAGACAGGTAAATACGATGCCGGCAGCTCGGACAACATCCTGGCTTCCATCAACCCGAACGACATCGAATCCATCGAAGTGCTGAAAGATGCCAGCTCCACAGCCATCTATGGTGCACGCGCCGGGAACGGTGTAATCATTATCACTACCAAAAAAGGAAAAACCGGTGCTCCGAAAGTGACCTACTCGGGTACAGCCACCGTGCAAACACTGGCCGGTGATTATGATATGCTGAGTGCCAGAGATTTCATGATACAATCCAACCGCTATGCCAAGGAAAACTGGATGAAGACAAACGGCATCGGCGTGTATGGAGGCAAAAGCGAAGGTGATGCTTCGGCTCCTTACAAACCTTATTATACGGATGCCCAGATCAACGCGCCCGCCAACAATACCGACTGGTTTGATGAAATCACCCGCACCGGTTTCCAGACCCAGCACAATATTTCCGTGACCGGCGGTACCGAAATGACCAAATACCTGGTTTCGGGTAACTTCTTCAAGCAGGACGGTGTGGTGAAGAACAACGACATGGAACGTTACACAGGTCGTGTCAATCTGGAACAGCAAGTAAGCAAGTACGTCAACCTGGGTGTAAATATGACCTTATCCAGAAACCAGACCCACAACGTGCCCCTGGGTGCAGGACAAAATGAAAACGCCAGTATCATGGTGGCCGCCGCACAGTTCAACCCGTTACTGCCCGTACGCGATGAGAACGGCGACTATACCCTGAACTCTCAGGCAGCCTTCCTGCCCAACCCGGTATCTCTGCTGGAAATTACCGACAAGACACTGAAAGAACGATTGCTTGCCACCGCTTTTGTTGAAGTGAAACCTATCCGGGACCTGACCTTGAAAGCCAATTTCGGTATCGACCGCAACTACCAGAAGCGTAGTGTCTATATGCCCAAAACCACCCTGTACGGACAAAAGAAAGGCGGACAGGCAGACATCGCCCAGTACGACAAGTCGGACTACCTGATGGAACTGACAGCCAACTACACCAAAAGAGTGGGCGACCATAACTTCAATGCCTTGGCAGGTTACTCTTTCCAACGTTTCACGGATGAATCATTGTATGCCGGCAACAGCCAGTTCCTGATTGACGGTTTCTTGTTCAACAACTTAGGAGCCGGCGCTTATCCGAAACCGTCTGTAGGCTCTTCGGCATCGAAAGACGAAATGGCTTCTTTCTTCGGTCGTCTGAACTATACTTACAAGGACCGCTACCTGGTTACAGCCACCCTGCGTGCCGACGGTGCCTCCAACTTTGCCGAAAACAACCGCTGGGGTTACTTCCCGTCTGTAGCTCTGGGATGGAGATTTACGGAAGAAGAGTTCATGAAACCCTTGTCTTCAGTACTTTCTAACGGTAAATTCCGTGTCAGCTTCGGACAGACCGGTAACTCCAACATCGGGAACAAAGCCATCAGCTACTACCAGACCGGCAACAACAACGAGTTCGGAGGAACCGAATCGGTAGGTGTATACCTAAGCCAAATGGGTAACCCCGACCTGAAATGGGAAACAACTACCGAATGGAACATCGGTGTGGATCTGGGTTTCTTCAACAACCGCCTGAACGTGACAGCCGAATACTTCCGCAAAGTGGTATCCGACCTGCTGGCAGAACGCAGCCTGCTTACTTTCAACGAGGCATCCAAGATTGCCGCCAACATAGGCAAGACCCAGAGCCAGGGATTTGAACTGACAGTGAACACCACCAATTTTAACACGAAGGATTTCGGCTGGAACACAGACTTCACTTTCTCGTTCTATCGTGATAAATGGAACACACGCGATGCAAGTTGGAAACCAGCCGCTTACTCGCAGTACCATGCGCCCATCCGCTACCTCTCCGGTTACTTGTCCGACGGGCTGATCCAGCCGGGTGAAACAGTAGGCCACATGCCGGGATCAGTGCCGGGACAAGTGAAGATCAAAGATATCAACGGATACCTCTACAACGAAGACGGTTCGGTGAAAGTGGACAAACATGGTATCCCCTTGAAATCGGGAAAACCCGACGGCAAGCTGGACGATGCGGACAAAGTGATTTACGGCAGCTCCGACCCGGGATATCTAGTGGGGCTGAACAACACGCTCCGTTACAAGAACTTTGATTTCAACATCTATTTCTACGGACAGTTCAATGTGCTGAACAAAGGTTCTTACAAAGACTTGTGGCTGACCGGTTCGGACGGTATGACCGGCATCGTGAACATGTTCCGCGGTTACAACATGCCTGTTAGCGCAGCCGAAGTCTGGACACACGACCAACCTACAGCGTCTCGTCCGGGCTACTTCCAGGATAAGAGTACCTGGGGAATCGGCGACTATTATTTGCAAAAGAGCTGGTTTGTACGTTGCAGAAACATCACGCTGGGTTACACCATTCCGGTAAAGAAAGCCTTGTCCAGCATACGTATCTACGCAGACGTCAACAACCCGTTCACCATCACGCCGTATGACGGGCTCGACCTGGAGACCGACAACTCGGTATGGGCATATCCCAACGTAAGAAGCTTCAGCTTGGGATTGGACATTACATTTTAAACAACCTAAAAAGATAAGATTGAAATGAAAAAGATTATATCCATATTTTCCGTAGTACTGGCTGCGGCCGCATTTGCCCCTTCCTGTACAAATCTGGAATCAGAAATGTATAATGTAATCAACCCCGGTATCTTCCCCAAAAACGAGGAAGATGCCAAAGCACTCGTAACTTCCGCCGCATACGCTCCTTTCCGTTCCAACTGGTACAGCGGATTGTATACTTCGGCACAAGGAGGTATCCATGTGATCAGCGACATGAGTTCCGACATAGGCGACTGCCAGTGGAATGACGCCGTGTGGCCCGACATGATAGGTGTGAATTTCACTGCCAACTCCGGCGGACTGACAGCAGCCTACAGCAACTACATCCGCGATATCAGCAAAATGACACTGACCATGGAGCGTATAGCCGATGTACCGATGAACGACAACACCAAAGCACGTCTCAATGCCGAACTGCACTGCGGGCGCGGCTGGTTGGCCTACACACTGTATGATATGTATGGTCCCATCCAGATTGCCTCGCTGGACCTATTGAACAACCCCTTGTCCGACGAAGTGGCTCCTCGTGTGTCGCAGGAAGAAATGGTGAAATTTATCGAAGATGACATGAACGCCGCCATTGCCGGACTGCCCGCCACTTACAAGGTATCCGACACCAACTACGGACGTTATACCAAAGGACTTGCCTACACCGTACTGATGAAACTGTATATGCACGAAAAGAACTGGGCAAAGGCAGTGGAATGCGGCCGTGAACTGATGAAGCCGGAATACGGATACCAGTTGATGGACAATTACAAAGATATCTTCACACTGGAAAACGAGGGCAATGCCGAGACTATCTGGGCCTGCGTATGTAGCCGCAGTGTAAACCAGCAGATGTGGCAGGCACATGTACTGTCCAGCGAATACCCCACCCACAACCCTAACATCCTGAAATGGGGCGGTTACCGCGTGCTGTGGAGTTTCTATCACACATTCAACCCCGCCGACAAGCGTTTGGAAGTACTGGTAGGCGAATTTACTGCCGAAGACGGCACGGTGTACAACGAGCAGAATCCGGGTTCCGTACTGGTAAAAGGTGCCATGCCGGTGAAATACGGTGAAGATCCCGACGCCACAGGCGAGGAAAGCCAGATAGACTGGATTGTGTACCGCTATGCCGACGTGCTGACTTTGCTGTCCGAAGCTATCGTGCGCCAAGGCAATGCAGTGACACAGGAAGCGGTGGATTTGCTGAACATGGTGCACACCCGTGCCGGACTTCCTGCCTATACCACCGCCGACTTTGCCGGAGCCGACGAGTTTCTGGAAGCTGTCCTCACAGAACGCGGACACGAGTTATGGTTTGAAGGAGTACGCCGTTCCGACCTTATCCGTTACGGACGCTACATCGAATATGTACGCAAATACAAGAACTCGCCCACAGCACAGGATTACATGACCCTGATGCCGCTACCGCAGAGTGTGATCAATGAAAGCAAAGGGAAAATAGCCCAAAACCCCGGATATTAACCAATAAAAAAAGGCTGCCGGAAAAAACGGCAGCCTTTTTTTTCACTGTCCGGCCTTTTATTCATACCTTTATCCCCACACATTATAATCATTCTATTTCGATGAAACAACGTTTATTATCCCTCGATGTACTGCGTGGTCTCACCATTGCAGGCATGATACTGGTAAACAGTGCCGGTACATGGAGATATGTCTATCCGCCGCTGGCACACGCCCGCTGGAACGGACTAACCATGGCCGATGTCATCTTCCCACTGTTCATGTTCATGATGGGCATATCCATGTATATCTCTCTGAAGAAATATGCGTTCAGCCTGCATAAGGCCCTGCTCTTGAAAATTCTCCGCCGTACTTTTGTTATTTTTATCATCGGCACGTTCATTTATGGCACCGCAACCTTTTTGGGCACCCTACGCGAAACATGCCAACATCCCGCTCCGGAAGTGAATGCATGGAAAGCAGCATTCGCCTCGCTGGCACACATACGCATACTAGGCGTGTTGCAGCGTCTTGCCTTGTGTTACGGAATAGGCTCCCTGCTGGTGACCACCATCCGCCACCGGCACCTTCCTTATCTGGCAGCAAGCCTGCTGGCAGCATACTATGGGATACTGCTTGCCGGAAACGGATTTATGTATGGTCCCGAGAACATTCTTGCACAAGCCGACCAATGGGTGCTGGGACTGTCGCACATGTACAACGACCACGGCATAGATCCGGAAGGCGTACTGAGTACCATTCCCTCCGTGGCACATGTACTGATAGGTTTCTGTTTCGGCAAAATATGCCTGGAAACTCCCGACATGAAAGACAAGTTGAACCGCCTGTTCCTCTACGGAGCCATCCTGCTGATGGCAGGCTTCCTGTTACAGGACCTTTGTCCGCTGAACAAAAAAGTATGGTCTCCTACCTTCGTCATGGTCACCTGCGGTTTCTCCGCCCTGCTGCTAGGTGTCCTTTCCTGGTATACCGATGTGACCAAACAATGGCGCCAAGTCCACACGTTTACAGTCTTTGGCGTAAACCCTCTGTTCTGCTATGTGCTCAGCGAGCTACTATATATTCTGGCAGACAATCTTCCGTTACAAGGGCAAAGCCTGCATGGAACAATTTATTCCGCCTTGTCGGAATGGGTGGGCGACAATGCTTTCGCCTCTCTGCTCTATGCCTTTCTCTTCGTCTTGGCCGTATGGGTAATCGGAGCCTACCTGCGTAAAAAGAATATTTATATCAAAATCTGAAAAAAGAGACACTACATGATGACAGAAAAAAAACAAAAGAATATCCGGAAGAAAACATCTTTAGCCATTGCTTTCCTGCTATGCTGGACTGGACTGGCAGCACAAACCACGTTTTGGAAACACCGTGACTGGGAAGGACGCATCTCGTCCAAAGGTACCTTGGAGCAACTAATATTCAAAGGTAACCGTCATAACGATACCATTCCTTTCTTTCTGAAAGAGAGCAACGCCGGTCCTGCTTTCTATGCCAATATGGGCAATGGCGACCTCCGCTCCGCATGGATTCCTGACGGCCACCGTTCGTTCCGCGCCTCAATAGAGGGAGTGGAATGCCGCCTCACCTATAAAGAATGGAAAGGACAGCCCGCCATGGAGATCATTCTGGAAAACAAAAGTCCGGTTCCCTTCCAACCAGTAAAAGCAGGAATACGGCTGGGCATAGACACTTATATGGACAAATATCCCGACTGGTTTGGCAAGTATTTCCCCACCCTTATGATGAATGAAAAAACACATTTTTATGGTTACATGCAAACACCGGCAGGACACACATTGGGAATCGTCTCACCACAACCTGTGGCTTCATGGAGTGTAGATTACAATCTGGGATACCAAGACCCTGCCCCCCACTGGTTTATGGGGCACCGCATCGAATCACTCAACCTCGACCTGATGAACGCCCTGCCGTTGCCTGCACATTGTCCGCAAGATCTCTGGATTCTGAAACAAGGAGAGCGGAAGACTTGGACGGTTGCCTTCGTCCACATCCCCGCACCGGAAAAGTTTGAAGAGACTGTTCACCAAGTGGCGGACATTCCCATGCTCCGTATGCCTCGCACTACCTTCCGTCCAGGCGAGACAGCCACCTTCGAAGTACTGGGCACATCGCCTGCCATTGAGGTAACCGACGACCGGGGCATCCCTTTGAAAGTTACCGTCACCCCAAAAGCCGGAAACAGCCTGAAGGAAATATCCTGCCTGTTGCCCGCCACAGGGCTCTACACTGTCAAGGCGACAGACGGAGAAAAACAGGTACAAGGCATCCTCTCCGCCCGCTCCTCTTGGCAACAGACATTGGAACACGCCCGCGAAGGAGCCTTGAAATATCATCAGAAGGCTACCTCTCACATTGAAAGCTGGTATGGTTTCCATTCTTCGTTCATCGCCGCCAAATACTTCCCCCGCAAACCGCTAGACGAAGCGTTGCGAAACCGCTTCGACTACCTTTTCGAACTGTTGCACGACACCCGGGAAATGAAACCGTTGTATCACGCTTCACGTATACAGAACACCTCGGGAACCATCGGTATGCTGGTAGACAAATATGAAGCTTACAACGATATAGAGGATCTGAAAAAAGCTTCCCGGCTGGCCGACTGGCTGGCAAACACCTGGCAGCGCAAGGACGGTGCCTACGTAAACCATAACACGGTATACACCAGTGTGATATACGTGGCAAAAAGCATGCTGGAACTAACTTTGGCAGAACGTGAGCTGGAACAAAAAGACCCTATGTGGGAAAAAGCAGCCCAGCGTCACTATGCCTCAGCCAAACGCGCCATCGACCAACTGGTAGCATCGCAAGGGGATTTTCAGACCGAAGGTGAATTGACCTTCGAAGACGGTATGATTTCTTGCTCGGCCTTGCAAATCGGCATGCTCGCCTTGATGCAGGAGGATGAAAAGGAACGCCGCCACTACACAGATGCCATGTTGCAAATACTGGAAAGCCACGACTGCTTGACCCAGCTTCGTGTACCCGACGCACGCCGCCGCGGAGGAACAATGCGGTATTGGGAAGCACAATATGACGTACAAATGCTGCCCAACATGTTCAACTCTCCTCACGGATGGAGCGGATGGCGCGCATACGCCACTTATTATGCTTACCTGCTTACAGGCCGCGAACGATGGCTCAAGGAAACATATAATGCTATGGGAGCTTTCTCACACCTCATAGACTACCGCACAGGAGACCTCCGCTGGGCGTTTGTGGTAGACCCGTACCTGAAAGTGAAACAAGCGTGTAGTGCCGACACACACGTCACCGCCGACTCCCTCAGTTTCGGCAACCCACATCCCGAACTGTACGATACACGCGAATTTGTCATCGGCGAGCAATACGTCAACATGATAAGTGACTGGCAGACCATCAATACCCAAGACAATGACGTGCACGAACTGTTCAAATGCATCGGCGAAGCCATGCTGACCAATGCTTTCATCATAGAGCAAGCAAATGGTGAAATAACCGGCTATAACTGCCAGGTGACCCGTCAGGGAAATCACCTCCATGTGAAGGCCGCCGAAAAACAAATCACCAACCTGCATTGTAACTTGAAAAATGCTTTCTCCGTCACTTTCGGAGGAAAGACCAGGCAACTTCCATCCGGCTGCCTGGAATGGGCTTTCGGAAAAAATATATACCAAATTCATTATTAATCTACTAATAACCTAATGAACATGAAACACCTCTGCATCATCTGCATGATCTTCCTGTCAACCATTGTCCGCGCCGCATCGCCTGTGCAAGGCTTGTTGGAACGTATTGACAAAGGCGCCTCGCGTAAATTCGTTGTAGAACAGGTAAAGTCGGACACAGACTTCTTCGAATTAGACCAAAAAGGAAATAAGATTTTGGTCCGTGGCAACAATCCGGTGAGCATCGCCACCGGAGTAAACTGGTATCTGAAATATTACGCCGGTATTCATCTTTCGTGGAACAAGATGACTGCCTGCTTGCCGGATATCCTGCCTCCTGTGCCACAGAAGGAACGTCATGAAACCAACCTCACCCACCGCTATGATTTCAACTATTGCACCTTTTCGTACACCATGGCCTTTTGGGACTGGGAACGATGGGAAAAAGAAATAGACTGGATGGCTCTGCATGGGATCAACCTGCCGCTTGCCATGACCGGTATCGACGTGGTGTGGTACAATATGCTGGAAAAACTAGGATACAGCAAAGACGAGATCAATGAATTCATAGCTGGTCCCGCCTTCCAAGGATGGTGGCTTATGAACAACTTGGAGGGATGGGGAGGTCCCAACCCCGACAGTTGGTACAAACAACGTGAAGTCTTGCAAAAACAGATATTGAAACGGATGCGCGAATACGGTATCCACCCTGTATTGCCAGGCTATTCGGGCATGGTGCCACACAATGCCAAAGAACGGCTGGGGCTGAATGTATCGGACCCGGGATTGTGGTGCGGCTACCGTCGTCCCGCTTTCCTGCAACCCACCGATCCGCGGTTTCAAGAGATAGCCGGCCTTTATTATAAAGAAATGGAACGGCTCTATGGGAAAGCCGATTTTTACAGCATGGATCCTTTTCACGAAGGAGGCAATGTGGCGGGCGTTGACCTGAACGCTGCAGGACAAGCCATCTGGCAAGCTATGAAAAAAGCCAACCCGAAAGCCGTATGGGTGGCTCAGGCATGGCAAGCAAACCCACGCCAGAAAATGATAGAAAATCTTCCGGCAGGAGATTTGATTGTCCTCGACTTGTTTTCAGAAAGCCGTCCCCAATGGGGGGACCCCGAATCCACTTGGTATCGTAAGGAGGGATTCGGCAAGCATGACTGGCTGTACTGTATGTTACTGAACTACGGAGGCAATGTGGGACTACACGGCAAAATGAAACATGTCATTGACGAGTTCTACAAAGCACAGTCCTCGCCCTTCGGAAAGACGATGAAAGGAATAGGCATGACCATGGAAGGATCGGAAAACAACCCCGTGATGTTCGAATTGCTGTGTGAACTTCCCTGGCGCGCCGAAGCATTCGACAAGGACCAATGGCTGAAGTCGTACCTCAAGGCACGTTACGGACAGACAGACCCGGCTGTGGAAGAAGCATGGGAATTACTAAGCAATACCATCTACAACTGTCCTCCACAAAACACCCAGCAAGGTACGCATGAATCCGTGTTCTGTGCCCGTCCGCACCACAATGTGTATGAAGTATCCAGCTGGAGCGAAATGAAACCTTATTATAATCCGGAAGACATTATCCGCGCGGCAGGCATCCTGCTCTCGGCTGCCGACCGCTTCAAAGGCAACGACAACTTCGAGTACGACCTGACAGATATCGTCCGCCAGGCAGTGGCGGAAAAAGGACGTTTGGTCTATCCCATTATGACAAATGCCTATAAAGCCGGTGAAAAGAAACTGTTCGACAGTGCTTCCACACGCTTTTTAAAACTGATTCTTTTGCAAGATAAACTATTGGCGACACGTCCTGAATTTAAAGTTGGCAGCTGGATTGAAAAAGCACGTAATCTGGGCAATACCACTGAAGAAAAAGATTTGTATGAGTGGAATGCACGCGTGCAAATCACGACTTGGGGTAACCGCACAGCTGCAAATCACGGAGGACTGCGAGACTATGCCCACAAAGAATGGAACGGATTGTTGAAAGATTTCTATTACAATCGCTGGAAAATATGGATTGAACAACAAAAAGAACAACTGAACGGTTCACCGGCAAAAGATATAGACTTTTATGCTATCGAGGAACAATGGACCCGGCAGAATCAACCTTATTCCTCGCAACCGGAAGGAGATGTATTGGAAACAGCCAAAGAAGTCTACAATCAGATCAAGTAACTTGACCTGCCGGAAGGAGGTTCCTTCCGGCACGCTCCAAAGACATTGAACTGTATCATTTTTCATTATAATGTATGATTTTCCATTGTAAGGCGGGTTATCCCGCCTTATTTTTGTATCATGAAAACAGTATTCAATGGTATTATGAAAAACAAATGGACCAAACTGGCGGCTTTAGTAATAGCTGCCCTGTGGAGTGGACCCACCGTGCAGGCACAAGCTCCGCACCCCGAACGTATCTATTTATCGGGAACCGATATTGACAACACCAAGACTTGGGAGTTCTTTTGTTCGGGAGGACAAAACAGTGGAAAATGGAAAAAGATCGAGGTACCCTGCAACTGGGAACTGCAAGGATTCGGAGCATATACTTACGGTCGTTGGTACACCATAAAAGGTGAAAGGCCAAGCGACGAAACGGGCATTTACCGATATAAATTCGAATCCCCGGCAACAACTTCCGGTGAGCGGATAAAAATATTCTTTGACGGAGTGATGACCGACACGGAAGTTTTCATCAATGGAAAATCCGCAGGCGAGATGCACCAGGGAGGATTCTACCGCTTCAGTTATGATATCACCGATTTATTGAAGCCCGGCAAAAAGAACCTGCTCGAAGTAAAGATAGCTAAAGAATCAGCCAACAAATCCATCAATGCAGCCGAACGTAAAGCCGACTGGTGGCTGTATGGTGGTATTTACAGACCCGTATGGCTGGAAGTGGTTCCGGCAGTCCACATGCGACATTTTGTTCTGAACGCCGATCAGCATGGAAAATTGCAAGCGGCAATAGAATTGGAAGGAGATGCCAAAGGATATGAATTGTCTGTTTCCGTCTGTTCATTAAAGGATGGAAAAGACATGTACACTCAAGCAAACAAACCTAGCGTTTCTCATCAGATTAAGGATTCGAACAAGGAACAGTTGGTGGAAGGAAACTGGATGAACATCCGACCCTGGTCTACAGAGGACCCCAATCTGTACGTAGCCAGACTGGAACTGAAAAACCCCGAAGGGAAAACGGTGCAAAGCCGTGAGACTCGGATCGGTTTCCGCACCATTGAATTCTTTCCACAAGACGGAGTTTATCTGAATGGAACCAAACTAGTGGTGAAAGGTGTCAACCGCCATTCTTTTTCCGTAGATGGAGGTCGTGCTACCGGTGCGGCTATGAGCCGTCAGGATGCCTTGCTGGTAAAAGAGATGAATATGAATGCCGTCCGTTCACATTATCCGCCTGATGAACATTTCCTGGATATGTGTGATTCATTAGGAATTGTCTATATGGACGAACTGGCAGGATGGCAAAACGGATACGATTCAAAAGTAGGTCCTAAATTAGTCAAAGAAATGATAGAACGCGATGTGAATCATCCTTCCATCATTATTTGGAGTAATGGCAACGAAGGAGGATGGAATTATAATCTGGATCCTTTATTCGCCCAATACGATAAATTACAGAAACGCCACATGGTACACCCCTGGGCCGATTTCAATGATCTGGACACCCACCATTACCCCACTTATCTGACCGGAGTGGCACGTTTTACCAACGGCTATAAAGTATTTATGCCTACCGAATTCATGCATGCCATGTACGATCAGGGAGGTGGTGCCGGACTGCGTGACTTTTGGGATCGTTGGTGCACGAACCCTCTGTTTGCCGGAGGCTTTATCTGGGTATTCTGTGACGAAGCTCCCAAACGTTCTGATAAAGGAGGCATATTGGATTCTGATAAATCCAATGCTCCTGACGGGGTAGTTGGTCCGCGTAGAGAAAAAGAAGGAAGTTACTATGCTATCCGCGCACAATGGTCGCCCATCCAGTTAAAACCACTGCTGATTACTGATCACTTTGACGGCAGCTTCCTGGTTACTAATGAATATACGTATACCAACCTGGACAAATGTCGCATGACTTACAAAATACGTACTTGCGAAACGCCTTTGAAAGATGCAATGGAAAGCGGTAAAGTTATCGCAGAAGGCCATGTACAACTGCCTGCCATCACACCGGGTGAAACAGGAAAAGCCCGCTTCACTCTTCCTGCTTCTTTCCGGGAAGGTGATGTACTGGAGTTAGAGGCATTTGACAAAGAGGGGAAAAGTATCTGTAACTGGACCTATCCTATCCGGCTGGCCAAACAATACTTTGATCATAAAATGGCGCAGACTCCGATGACCCTGGAAGCGGTACAACCGGCCACCGCCACTCAAACCGCTACCTCCATCGAACTGAAAAGCGACCGTGTAACCGTCACTTTTGACCCGGCTACCGGCATGATCAGCCGTATCACATCAGGAGGAACAGAAGTTCCATTCAAAGACGGCCCTGTGGCAGTGGGCATGAAAATGCGCTACGAGCCAACATTGAGTTATGTCCGCAACAGCAACGAGGGGGCTGTTTACTGTGCCAAATACAAAGGTGCCGCCGACTCCATCGTATGGCGTCTTACGGACAAAGGATTACTCTATATGGATGCCATTCTGCTGAACCGGGCTTCCGGCGGAAGTGGATTTGATGATGCGTTCATGGACTCCAAAGTATTCAATCTCGGTCTGACTTTCTCTTATCCTGAAAAGAATTGCTCTGGCATGAAATGGATGGGGCGCGGCCCGTACCGTGTCTGGAAAAACCGGATTCCGGGAACGAATTATGGAGTATGGCACAAAGAGTATAACAATACCATCACCGGAGAAAGCTTTGAAAATCTGATTTATCCGGAATTTAAAGGATATCATGCCAATATGTATTGGGCCACATTGGAAAGTGACACGACACCGTTCACCGTTTATTCCCGGAATGACGGGATCTTCTTCCATGTGTTCACTCCCGAAGAACCGAAAGGACGTGTAAAAGACACCATGCCCAAATTCCCCGAAGGGGATATATCCTTCCTGCTGGACATCCCGGCTATTTGCTCCTTCAAGCCCATCGAGCAACAAGGGCCGAACAGCCAGCCGGGTAATATCCGTATCAAATCGGGGGATGAAGGGTTACATCTGAATTTGATGTTTGATTTCCGACAATAAACAAGTGAATCGTAGTTAGTGATTAATTTAATAGCAGAATCATGAAATTAATAGCTTTTGTATGTGCCGCCTTTCTATGCCTTCCGTCTTTGGCACAAGAAAAATTTCCGGACGGCACACCTGTATCCGATTGGTTTAAGGACAGTAAGATCGTAGATATAAACACATTAGGCAAGAAATACATTCTGACAGATTATGGCGTTATCAACGACAGCACCCTGTTACAAACAGAGAAAATCCAATCTGCCATTGATGCTGCCGCACAAAACGGCGGGGGAGTTATCGTCATTCCCAAAGGAACCTATTTAAGTGGAGCGCTGTTCTTCAAACCCAAAACACACCTGCATCTGGAAGAAGGAGCTGTGTTGAAGGGAAGTGATGATATCAGTAACTTCCCCATCATAGATACCCGCATGGAAGGGCAAAGCTTGAAATATTTCGCGGCGTTGGTCAATGCCGACAGGGTGGACGGTTTTACATTATCCGGAAAAGGTACGATTGACGGCAATGGATTAAGATACTGGAAATCATTCTGGCTTCGTCGAAAAGTCAATCCCAAATGCACCAATATGGATGAATTACGTCCCCGGCTGGTTCATATTTCCCATAGCAATGACGTCCAACTCTCGGGAGTCCGCCTCATCAATTCTCCCTTTTGGACTACCCATCTTTACAAATGTAATCATGTAAAATTGCTGAACCTCTACATCTTCTCCCCGGAGGAACCGGTAAAGGCTCCAAGTACGGATGCCATTGATATAGATGTATGCAGCAATGTACTGGTGAAGAACTGCTATATGTCTGTCAATGATGACGCCATAGCTTTAAAAGGTGGAAAAGGTCCCTGGGCAGACCAAGATCCGAACAATGGAGGTAATTTCAACATCATCATAGAAGATTGTACCTACGGCTTCTGCCACGGCGCCCTCACTTGTGGAAGCGAATCCATCCACAATCGCAATATTATCTTGCGACGCATTCACATCACCAATGCCAATCGTTTGTTATGGTTAAAGATGCGGCCGGACACCCCCCAACAATATGAATATATTCTGGTAGAAGATATCACCGGAGACGCAAACCATTTTCTGTATATCAAGCCTTGGACGCAATTCTTCGACCTGAAAGATAGAAAAGACATTCCTCTTTCTTATTCAGATCATGTAACCATGAGAAACATTGATTTTAAATGCGACAATTTTTTCAGCGTAGAAAAGTCCGATCAATATCAACTCACGAACTTTACATTCGAAAACCTGAACATTAAAGCTAAAAACGAGAAATGCGACAAAGAAATGATTGACAACTTTAGTTGGAAGAAAGTCCGTATAGACAAGATAAAATAAGATCAAAAAGTAAGATAAGTAACTTGGCCGGGTTAAACGTCTTACTTGGCCAAGTTACTTATCTTACTTGCTCAAGTTACTTATGTTACTTTAAAAGGAAATACTTTTTCCGCTAATCCTGGTAATAAACCCGTTTGACCCTATTAGACACACTGGTCAAAATCTCGTATGGAATCGTTTCCAGAATCTCCGACAGGACGGTAACCGGCAAATCATCTCCGAAAATAACAGCCTTATCCCCCTCCTTACAATCAATATCCGTCACATCAATCATACATACATCCATGCAGATATTACCCACGTATGGTGCTTTCTGTCCATTCACCAGACAGTAAGCACGTCCGTTTCCCAAATGCCGGTTCAACCCGTCGGCATAGCCGATAGGAATAGCGGCAATACGGGAATCCCTCTCCAAACGTCCTTTACGGCTATACCCTACCGTTTCCTCCTTCGGAACCTCATGAATCTGAAGAATGGTAGTTTTCAATGTGCTTACATGATGGATGATCCGGTTGGTAAACGGATCTATTCCATAAAGGCCGATTCCCAGACGCACCATATCAAACTGGGCCCCCGGATAGCGTTCTATCCCGGCTGTATTACAGATATGACGCAATATCTTATGCTGAAAAGCCTCCTGCAAGCACCCGGAGGCAGCTTCAAACATTTCTATCTGCCTGCGCGTAAACGAATCGAACTGAGCCCCGTCACTGCCTACCAGATGAGAGAATACGGAACGTGGAATTACAGCAGTCTGTTTCTTCAGACGGTCTATCAGTTCCGGAATCTCTTCGGGTGCAAACCCCAGCCGGTGCATCCCCGTATCCAGTTTGATATGAATGGGGAAGTTCGTCACCCCTTCCTTCTCGGCGGCCTTAATCAGCTCGTTCAATAATTGAAAGCTGTAAACCTCAGGTTCCAGTTTATAATCAAACATGGTCTTGAATGCTGTCAGCTCCGGATTCATGATCATAATGGAACAAGTGATTCCCGCTTTCCGCAAGTCCGAACCTTCATCGGCAACAGCTACCGCCAAGTAATCCACCCGATGGTCTTGCAGGGTCTTGGCTATCTCGTAAGAGCCTGCACCGTATGCGGAAGCCTTCACCATGCACACCATTTTGGTTTCCGGTTTCAATTTGCTGCGGTAATAGTTCAGATTATCAATCAAGACATTCAGATTGATCTCCAAAATGGTCTCATGCACTTTCAGTTCCAAGCGATCCGAAATCCGGTCAAAGTGAAAAGCCCGCGAACCTTTTATCAGAATCACCTCATCATGCAGACCGGCCAGCAAATCCGACTCCAACAATTCTTCCGTAGTACGGAAAAAATACTTTTCTATCTCAAAACGGGCAGCCGCAGTCCGAATTTCCTCTCCTACCCCGATCATCTTCTCTACCCCCCGGCTATGTACCAGTTCGGCCACCTGTCGGTAAAGCAGTTTGCTGCTCTGCCCGGTCTCAAGCATATCCGAAAGGATCAATGTCCGTTTTTTCCCTTTGTCATCAGAACGACGTGACATAAAGTCGAGGGCTATATCCAAAGAAGCCAGATCAGAATTATAACTGTCATTGATCAACACACAGCCATTCTTGCCCTCTTTCACCTCCAGACGCATGGCAATCTGCTCCAAATGCGCCATACGCTCAGTTATTTGTTCAGGGGGAACCATCATATACAAAGCCACAGCCAGACAATGCAACGAGTTCTCAATGGAGGCGTCATCTATAAAAGGAATGCTGAATTCGTTCGGCATCCCTAGGTAACGGTATTTGATAGTAGTAGCATGTTCCCCTTTTTGAACGGACTCAATAAACAATGGGCGTTCATTATCTATTTTTGACCAAGCAATCTCACGCGAGGTAAAAAGTGATTTTGTCACACACGAACTGATCAACTCATTATCCCCGTCATAAACAATGACATCACAATCTTTGAACAAAGTGAGTTTCTCCATACATTTATCCTGCAAAGAGAAAAAATTCTCCTGATGCGCGCCGCCTATATTAGTCAAGATACCCACCGTAGGTTTAATAATGGAGTGCAACGCCTCCATTTCACCCATTTCGGAAATACCCGCTTCAAAAATAGCAAGTTCAGTATGCTCGTTCATCAGCCATACCGAAAGAGGCACACCTATCTGCGAGTTATAACTGCGTGGCGAGCGGGTTACCACACGGTCCGGACTCAGCAATTGATACAGCCATTCCTTCACAATGGTTTTTCCATTACTTCCCGTAATTCCTATAACCGGAATCTGGAACTGCTCCCGATGTTTTTCCGCCAATCTTTGTAATCCTTTCAAAGGATTGGCCAACTGCAGGAAATTCGCATCTTGAAAAGACTGCATATCAGCCGGCAAGTCGCCCACTACAAAGTTACGGACTCCGCGTTCATACAATTCCGGCAGGTATTTATGCCCGTCATTCCGTTTGGTCTTTAAAGCGAAAAATAATGTTTCTTCCGGGAAACATAACGAACGGCTATCAGTTAAAATCCAATCAATCTGTGCGCTACGGTCGCCAAACCGCTTTGCCCCCAGAACTTTTTCTATATTTTCAATTGAGCTTGACATTGTTCTAATTCTTTTTGAAGGTCAAAATACGGGAACTTTTCTTTAAGTCGCTCTATCTTTAACACTATTTGAGTTAAAAATTTGCGATATGTTTCAGATTGGGCATTAAACGGTTTGTGGGCTAAAGCCTTCCGGATATCTTCCCACTCCTTCATGATCCGGTTTGTTTCTTTACTGAAATAACATTCTGTAAAACATTCCCATAAATAAGATACAGCTACAGGAGAGGGATGCAACATATCATCTGCATAAAAACGATAATCACGAAGTTCATCCATCATGATTTCATAGGAAGGAAAATAGTAACAATCAGACCATCGGCGGCACAATTCATCCGCCGCGAGAAGCAAAGTGGACTTACTTATCTGATTCCCATGCATGCCGTCTTTGATATGCCGTATGGGACTGACAGTGAAAAGAATCTTCAAGGACGGATTTATTTTTCTCAATTCCACCAACACACACTCCCATTCAGTGACAATTTCCTCCACCGTAAGAAGCTGCCGGGTAAAAAGGCTGTCGGGCTGTTTATGACAATTTCCTACCACCATCGTCCTTTCTTTCAGCCAATAAGCAAAGGCAGTCCCCCAAGTAATGACCAGCCAATCAAGCCGGGGAAATCCGGCAGAAGCCTGTGCCAGCCGCGTATTTATAGAAAACAAACAAGATGCTGCCGCAGGAGCCGAAAAAGCACTATGATGCATCCAGCTGTGCCAACTGCCTCCGGCATAAAACAAATCCTCTTCCGTATATGTTTGATGGGATAAAATTTGCCGGAGAGCTTCCACAATGGATAAAGGATTATAGAGGATTCCAAAAGGATTTACATCACAACGGAACTTATTTGCCAACAACAAATTTCCGATGTTTTCTGCAAAACAAGAACCAAATAGCATGATTCGGTCCGAATGCCGGATTTCTGTTTCCCTTTTAGGCAATTCTACTTGCGTTCTGAAATTCATAGATAAGGAAAGCTTTTAAAATTTAAGGGCAAATGTAACCATTATACCACATAATTTGGTATTTTTGCATGATATTTATCACATCATTTGGAATGAAACAGGATAATTTATATAACTTGCTGCAAAGCATAAATACTCCGAACGACTTGCGCCTCCTAAGCGTGGACAAGCTTCCCGAAGTGTGTAAAGAGCTGAGGCAAAAGATTATAGATGAGCTTTCACGCAACCCGGGTCATTTCGGTTCCAGCTTGGGCGTAGTAGAACTAACAATCGCTCTGCATTACGTATTCAACACTCCCTACGACCGCATTGTATGGGATGTGGGGCATCAGGCCTACGGACATAAAATCCTGACCGGGCGACGAGATGCATTCTGCACCAACCGTAAACTGAATGGTATACGTCCTTTTCCTTCTCCATCCGAAAGTGAATATGACACATTTACTTGCGGACATGCGTCAAATTCTATTTCCGCAGCTTTAGGGATGGCTGTAGCAGCCAAAAAGCACGGAGAGAACAACCGGCATGTCGTTGCTGTAATCGGTGACGGTTCCATGAGTGGCGGACTGGCTTTCGAAGGACTGAACAACGCCTCGGCTACTCCTAATAACCTGCTGATTATCCTGAATGACAACAACATGGCTATAGACCGTAGCGTAGGGGGCATGAAACAATATCTGTTGAACCTGCAAATGTCTGAAGGATACAACCGGATACGCTATAAAATATCACAAATGTTCCATCGTTGGGGGATTCTGAACGAAGAACGCCGAAAAAGCCTGATACGATTTAACAACAGCCTGAAATCCATGCTGGTACAACAGCAAAATGTATTTGAAGGCATGAATATCCGTTATTTCGGGCCGATAGACGGACACGATGTCAACAATCTGGCACGCGTTCTGAAAGAGATCAAAGATATGCAGGGGCCCAAACTGCTCCACATACATACCACCAAAGGAA
Source organism: Bacteroidaceae bacterium (assembly GCA_011959205.1). GTDB lineage: Bacteria > Bacteroidota > Bacteroidia > Bacteroidales > Bacteroidaceae > Phocaeicola. Next base: position 6,348 of record BLLV01000279.1, on the reverse strand, counting down.
AGGGCTTCGGCCCGGCAGAAAAAGCCGCTACCATCTGGCATGCTCCGGGCATATTCGACAAGGAAACCGGAGAGCGTATCGTTGCCGATACCCAAGGAATGCCTCCTTTGTTTCAGGATGTTTTTGGAAATACCCTATTGGAACTGGCCCAGACAAACGGCAAAATTGTAGGAGTCACTCCCGCAATGCCTTCTGGATGCTCTATGAACATATTGATGAAAGCCATGCCCGAAAGAGGTTTTGATGTGGGAATTGCCGAAGGACATGCTGTTACTTTTTCAGGAGGAATGGCAAAAGACGGACTATTGCCTTTCTGCAATATCTATTCGTCCTTCATGCAACGTGCATACGACAATGTGATCCATGATATAGCGATACAAAAACTCAATGTAGTATTATGTCTGGATCGCGCCGGATTGGTAGGGGAAGACGGTCCCACCCATCACGGAGCGTTCGACTTGGCTTATATGCGGCCGATCCCCAATCTCACGGTAGCCTCCCCTTATAACGAACATGAGCTACGTTGTCTGATGTACACCGCCCAGTTGCCTGATAAAGGTCCCTTTGTCATCCGTTATCCACGCGGCAGAGGGTCATTGGTAGACTGGAAATGCCCTATGCAAGAAATCGAGATAGGAAAAGGACGAAAATTGAAAGAAGGAAAAGACATAGCGGTCATTACGCTGGGTCCCATCGGTATCCAAGCGGAAAAAGCGATCACACACGCCGAACAGGAAACAGGAAAAAGTATCGCACATTATGATTTGCGTTTCTTGAAACCGTTGGACGAAAGCATGTTGCACGAGATTGGCCGGAAATTCAAGCAAGTGGTCACCATTGAAGATGGTGTACTAAAAGGTGGAATGGGTAGCGCCATATTGGAATTTATGGCAGATAATGAGTACACCCCACAAGTAAAACGCATCGGATTACCAGATCAATTTGTCGAGCACGGTTCAGTCAAAGAGCTCTACCATATATGCGGCATGGATGAAGAGGGCATTTACAAAGTATTGATATCATTCTAAGAGAGAGAGAACAATGAAAATTATTATTGCAGGAGCGGGAGCAGTAGGTACCCATCTGGCGAAATTATTATCCGATGAAAAGCAGGACATCATTTTGATGGATGAAGACGAAGAAAAGTTGGGCAAACTGGATTCCAACTTCGACTTGATGACTGTCAACGCATCCCCCACTTCCATTTCCGGCCTTAAGAATGCAGGAGTGGCAGGCGCGGATTTATTTATCGGAGTAATGCCGGAAGAAAGCCGCAATATGACGGCCTGTATGTTGGCTACCAATATGGGCGCCAAAAAGACCGTTGCCCGGATCGACAATTACGAATATCTACTTCCTAAACATAAAGAATTTTTCTCCAAACTAGGAGTACATTCACTGATTTATCCGGAAATGCTGGCCGCTAAAGATATAGTCGATGCCATCAAAATGAGCTGGATACGTCAATGGTGGGAGTTTTGCGGTGGTGCATTGGTCCTGATAGGTACCAAAATGCGCGAAACGGCAGAAATTCTAAACGTTCCTCTTCATGAATTGGGCGGACGTAATATTCCATTCCACATTGTAGCCATTAAACGAGGAAACGAAACCATCATCCCCTGTGGAAACGATATAATCCAACTACATGATATCGTTTATTTTACCACAACCAAAAAATACATTCCTTACATCCGCAAAATAGCGGGAAAAGAAACTTATCCCGATGTACGTAATGTAATGATTATGGGCGGCAGCCGCATCGCTGTCCGTACCACACAATACGTACCTGAATATATGCAAGTGAAAATTATTGAGAATGATCTCAACAGATGCAACCGACTGACCGAATTAGTAGATGACCGAATCATGGTTATCAACGGAGATGGACGCGATATGGATTTACTTTGGGAAGAAGGCATAAAAAGCACCGAAGCCTTTGTCGCACTGACAGACAATTCGGAAACCAATATATTGGCCTGCCTTGCAGCCAAACGCATGGGAGTGACCAAGACCGTAGCAGAAGTAGAAAATATTGATTACATCAGTATGGCGGAAAGTCTGGACATCGGCACTGTCATCAATAAAAAGAAAATTGCCGCCAGCCACATTTACCAGATGATGTTAGACGCTGATGTGTCCAACGTAAAATGCCTTACTTTCGCCAATGCCGATGTAGCGGAGTTCACGGCAAAAGAAGGTTCACGCATAACACGATGTACTGTAAAAGACGCCGGCCTACCTAAAGGAACTACTATTGGCGGGCTAATCCGCCAAGGTGAAGGTATATTGGTAACAGGTAACACTATTATTCAACCCAATGACCACGTTGTAGTATTCTGTCTAGGTATGATGATAAAAAAAATAGAAAAATTCTTCAATTGATGATAAACACAAAAATGGTAGCCCGCATTATGAGTTCGCTTTTCTTTATTGAAACGGGCTTTCTTCTCTTATGTTCATTTGTTGCTATATATTACAATGAACCTGATATTCCAGCTTTTTTGGCCTCAACGGCAATAACAGCCGTAGCAGGTATCATTATTTCTTTGTTTGGCAAAAATGCTGAAAAGAAACTTAATCGCCGTGATGGATATGTAGTAGTGTCCTTTGCATGGATATTCTTTTCTCTGTTCGGTATGTTACCCTTTTACATCAGCGGATACATTCCCAGTATCACTGATGCTTTCTTCGAAACCATGTCAGGCTTCACCACTACCGGTGCCAGCATTTTAGATAATATAGAATCGTTGCCTCATGGTTTGTTATTCTGGCGTAGCATGACACAATGGATTGGCGGATTAGGAATTATCTTCTTCACTATCGCTGTGTTGCCTATCTTTGGCATGGGGGGGGGTGCAACTCTTTGCAGCCGAAGCGACTGGTCCCACTCACGATAAAGTACATCCCCGAATCGGAATTACTGCCAAATGGATATGGAGTATTTATCTGGGCCTTACCCTTTCTGAAGTATTCCTGCTTCTGCTAGGTGGAATGAATATGTTCGACAGTATCTGCCACTCCTTGACCACAGCGGCCACCGGCGGATACTCTACCAAACAAGATAGTGTTGCTGCTTTCAATTCACCTTATATAGAATATGTCATCACCTTATTCATGTTTTTAGGAGGCATCAACTTTACTTTATTGTACCTGCTATTTCTGAAAGGAAATTTTAAACGTCTCTTTCATGATACAGAATTTCATTGGTATATGGGCACAGTAGGGTTCTTCACAATCTTTATCACAGTAACCCTTGTTCTGACCAGTTCCACCGGGCTGGAAGAATCTTTCAGAAAAGCCATCTTTCAAGTGGTTTCCATACAAACCACTACCGGTTTCATCTCATCTGATTATATGACTTGGCATCCCGTTTTATGGGTACTGATATGTATCATCATGTATTTCGGAGCATGTGCCGGATCAACCACCGGAGGAATGAAATGTATCCGGATAGCCATCATGAGCCGCGTAGTAAAAAATGAGTTCAAACATATCATCCATCCCAATGCAGTACTGCCGGTACGTATCAACCGACAAGTCATTTCTCCCTCCACCAAGTCAGCCATACTAGCTTTTACCTTTTTATATATAGCCATTGTTTTCATCAGCTGGCTTATCCTGACCCTATTCGGTGTGGGATTTGACGAAGCATATAGTGTAGTTGTTTCCAGTTTGGGAAATGTGGGTCCGGGTATAGGTGAATGCGGCCCCTCTCATTCCTGGAGCAAGCTGCCGGATGCAGCCAAATGGATCAGCGCATTGCTAATGCTAATAGGACGTCTGGAACTGTTTACCGTTCTTCTGTTGTTTACACCCGGTTTCTGGAAAAAACGCTAGGATTTAGAGGAGTACTTTTCAAAGTTTTATGGTCTTCACCCTACCTGGAATCACCGTCAGATGCACCGTTCCGTTGCATTCTATATCCACCTTCTGATATCTGGCCTCCACCACCACTTTCCCGTCCAGTGCCATTACCCCCCACTGGCAGGCGTTTTCCTCATAAGCACAATAATACCCCACAGGAGGCAGAATTTTCCTGTATTTAGGAGGCACTACGATACGTTCTCCCAATTTCAAGCCCCATTTCATGCCCATTTGAAAAGGCAATGCATCCCTGATCTCTTCCAGCCTTCTCCACCTTTTCTGTTCTTCCTCCTGCAACTGCTTCCGATAGTTCTTCTCGGCACGCTGCCAGGTTTCCTCTTTCAGCCTGTCCACCACAGAGTTAAAAGCCTCCTCTCCTTCCTTAGGAACATTGCAGGCTATATATCGTTTTTTCTTTCCTTTCTCCACATGATAATAATTTCCGTTCCCATCCATCACTATGATACTTCTATCCGCCAAATGACCACAGCACCAGTACACCTCCTCGTCATCCCCTTCCAGCAAGCAGGCAAAAACATCAAACAGGGTAGACCATACAGGATCCACCAGCCTACAATCTTTAGGAGCGCGACAATCCGGTATCTTCAAATAAAAATCATAAAAGCAGATGCTGTTTTTATCCAGTCCGCGCATAGTCGAATACCCCCTCTTTGTGCGGCTGAAAAAGACATCTCCCACCTTCAGCAATTCCACATTTCCCCATTGCAGCACCAAAGGTTTCTTCTTATAAGTCCTATTTGCTTTCAGATCGATATAAAAATCATTGTCCTTATCGTCCGTAACAGCAAGGATATCCTCCTTCAGAAATTTCAGTTTCCGACAGTGCCCTGTCTTTATTCCCGGCTGCCCGGCATCATCCACAACGCCCGTCCGGTTATCTTCAAACCTCACTGCCGCCCAATCTCCACAGATATCGAACACTTTCGGATAGCAGGGTCTCACTGTCATTTTTTCCCCGCGCCTTAACCCCCAAAGTCCGCTCTGCCTATCATAGTAAGGTTTCAGAACGGCCCGAATTTCTTTTTCCGAGGTGGCAGGTTCATCATGGGCTTTGACGATGTCCAGCAGGCGGGTATGCGTTATCACCACTTCCAGTTCATCCTCCTGTACCTTGTTTTCCTCCGGCAAGCAAGGGGCTGCCCGGCTACTCCCCATCCGTGGTCGAGACAGGATATTCCCAATAATCCGCCCCTCAAACATGGCTTCCCAATCCCACTTCCGGGTAGGCAGGCCGAATATCCGGTACAACCCCACATTGTCTATCAGCATACACGATTCCTTCTTTCCCGACTTTCGCAGTCCTCGCCCCACCTGTTGCAGGTATTTGGCCAGTGAAAGCGTCGGGCGTGCCAGCTGGACAAACTCCACATCGGGACAGTCAAATCCCTCGGAGAATATATCCACATTGACCAGTACTTTTATCCTTCCCCGCCTAAAGTCCTCCACCAGTTCCTTGCGTACAGAAGCCGGAGTCTTGCTGTCGATGGCTACAGCTTCCACACCGTGCAAGTTATAATAAGTGGCAATCTGCCGGGCATGACCAATACTGATGGCATATACGATCCCTTTCTTGCCCGCGGCATATTTCATCATACTTTCATACAAACGCCCGATGCCGGACTGCCGGTTCAGCACCTCGTTCATCTCCTTTACCTGATAGTCACCGTCTGCACCTCGTTTCTTCAGCGAATCAATCAGTCGCTGTTCCTTGCTGTTCGCACGGATGGAAACGTAGTCAAACGCCGACAACCAGCCCTGCCCGATGAACTCCGCAATAGTCCATGAAGTAATCAGCGTGTCAAACAGTTTTGTAAATCCTTTGCGATTCAGCCGGCAAGGGGTAGCAGTCATACCCAGCTTCCTGGCATCCGGATATCTTTTCCAAAGCACCCGATACGTTTCCGCCAAAGCGTGATGCGCCTCATCAATAACAATCAACCCCGGTTCCCCGTCTATATCTTTCCGGTTCCGTGACAACCACTGGACAGATATTACCTTTACTATTCCATCCTCCTTCCGCATGCCATACCGGGCCACCGTTTCCTCTATCTGCTCCACCAATTCCCTGCGGTGTGCAACGATCCATACCTGGCTACCGGAATCGTGCAGAAACTCCCTCACTATCGCTGCCAGCAGATGCGTCTTTCCCGTACCGGTGGGCATCTGTACCATCACACTCCGGTGAAGCTCCCACTCCTTGAAGAGGCGATGCTTCATCTCCTGCTGGTACTCCCGAAGATGTTCGTTATTGCAATACATTATGCGGATGCCGGTCGCCACCGGCAACAAAAGAAAGAAAGGCCGCATGCTTTATTGCATACAGCCTATAGCAAACATTTTATCTTTATAGATTAATTTTTATCAGTACAGATTATATCATCTATTCTTCCACTACCCACTTTTCGATATTGCGGGTTTCCGCACTGAAGTTCACCCCTATTTTAAAGAGCTTCCGTCCGTCCG
>BLLV01000278.1 GCA_011959205.1 Bacteroidaceae bacterium | reverse complement strand
TAAGTTCCCCCGGAACTACTAGGATGACTATGTACTTGACAATCAGTATGTTTGTGTATTTCTATTTTTTAGAGTAATCTTTGTCTTAGAGCATATAAATAGAAAATGATTTTAAAATTTCTACTTATTTTCTACTATTTGTCATATCAAATTATTGCCATGAACAATATCAAGTCAGAACATGGTACAATGGGTAAAATCAAAATGCAACTCTTATATTTGCTAAATTCAAATTTTATTGCGTTATTTGTATTACACATTTTATGTAACATAAAAACTGTAATGAAGAATATTCCTACTAATCCATTTTTAATAACCGGTTACCAGGGACCCGATTATTTTTGTGACCGCGAAAAAGAAACAGCTTCTTTAATGTCAGCATTAAAGAATGGTAGAAATGTTACATTAATCAGTCCACGCCGTATGGGAAAGACAGGGCTAATAAAGAATGTATTTTACTATATTCAAAAAGAGAATAAATCTGCTGCCTGTTTTTATTTGGACATATTTTCAACTCAAAATCTTCAGGAGTTTGTATCTCTACTGGGAAGAAGTGTGTTGGGCAAATTAGATACTTTATCACAGAGTGCCTTAAAATCACTATTCTCATTCTTTAAGAGTTGCCGTCCGATCGTCAGTGCCGATGAAATTACAGGGATGCCATCTGTAACACTCGACTTTATTCCGGAACGTTCAGAAGAAACCTTGAAAGAGATTTTCACCTACCTAAACCAATCGGGAGTAGAATGTTATATCGCGATTGATGAATTCCAGCAAATAATAGAATATCCGGAGAAAGGAGTGGAAGGCCTGTTGAGATCGTATATTCAGTTCACTTCGAATGTGCATTTCATCTTTTCTGGTAGCAAAAAGCATTTGATGGAGTCTATTTTCTTTTCTATCAAAAGGCCTTTTTATCAATCTACGCAGAAACTTTTCTTAGCTCCCATTCCTTATGCTCCTTACTGGGAGTTTGCCAAGAAACTTTTTGATAAAAGAAAGAAAACTTTACAGGAAGATGTCTTCCATGAAATTTATCAATCAGTAAAAGGACATACATGGTATCTGCAATATCTTTTAAACAGATTATATTCATTACCACAACAGACTCCAAGCCTGGAGTTGTTGCATACACTCATGCAGGAAATCATACAGGAGGAAGAATATACTTATCAGACCTATTTCCAGTTTTTAACTTCCAACCAGATTCAGTTGCTAAAAGCTATAGCAAAAGAGGAAATTGTAAGTGAGATTAACAGTGCCACATTCATAAAGAAATATGATTTAAAAGGGGCCAGCAGCATTAATGTGGCATTAAAGTCTTTGATAAATAAGGAGTTTATCTTAAAAGAGCAACAAGGATATATAGTATATGATCGTTTTTTGGCAATTTGGCTCAAAGGATTAGTGTGAATAATTAAAATTTCCATCACTATAAACGCAAAAGCACCCGGCCATTTCGAAGACATCATTTTGAAAACCCCGTATGAAGAAATCTACGGGGAGATCGTGAATGAAGTCTTCATGTGCTGAATTATCACCCAGCATTCGGGCACAATTCGCAGCGGCATCAAAGAACAGCGGCAATCTTGCGGATATTATCCAAACGCTGCATGAAAGACTTGTCTTTTTGGGCAATACGTACATTGTATCTCATTTGAAGACGCATCAACGGTTCAGCTTCAACCCCCAACGCAGCCTCAAACATCATCGCCGTTTTTTCAGTGACAGGGCGGCGAGCGTTCAATATCTCATTCAGGACAGAATAGCCTATGCCCATCCGTTCTGCCAACTTGCGCTGAGAAATCCCCCTGTATTCGATTTCTTCCTTCAAGATTTCCCCTGGATGCGTGGGAAACGCAGGTTCCAGATTGTTTGCAATCATTTTAGGGTCAATTCCTGGTATTGTTATCATAATCAATTATTTATAATGGTTTGACAAATCTGTTATATTACATATTGTGGCAACGGTTTCCCCGTCTTTGGTATGTTCCTCAAATTCGATGCGATATTGGTCATTCACTCTTACAGAAGAAAGCCCCGCTTTATCATCTTTCAATTTCTCGTAATTCAATGCGTTATATCGCATTAACCCCAAGACATTTGAAGTGTCCCGCATCAAATCTATTACACGAATATATTTCCGTATAATTTGAGGTTGAAAACGGTGTTTCTTATCCGTTTGCCCGGTATAATACATTTCCCGAAGATATTCTTCATTGAAGATTATTTCCATGTTCAGTTCATTTTCTCTTGCAAAGATAAGTTTTTTTTTGAAGGTTCGCAAAAAAAGCGAATGCTTTTTAAAAGGCTCAAATGAGCAAACTAGAGAGTATGGCTTCCTTCGTTCTTACCGCTCTATTTTGCCCATCAAGTTACAAAAATACATTCGTTATGGTCAAGATAAAAAAGAGCAATAAACAGCCTGTCTTACTAAATAATTCTCTACTTTAATGCACATGTGAACCATGATCGGTATTTGCATTTCCTCAAAATATTCAAAGTATCAGAGTATAGATTGATTATGAACGTATAAGCCATATCAAAAAAAGACGGCATGTTGACAAAGTCTAAACACTTGGTCCACAGATTCAAAATCAATAGTATTATCTTCAATATATTTGTCTAGTTCTTTTTGCTTTTCTTTTGAAAAGAGTTTCAAGAAACTTTTCTTATTATAAAAACGTTTGCTTTTTTTGCCTATATTGATTTCGTATGTTTTGTTGACTCCGGCAACAATGCGCTGTTCATCTAATATTCCGCTTGACAGTCCGGTTCCAGCCAGTCCAGAATACGTATTTACGGAAGCCGTTTGTGTAGTTCCACCATACGATGTCTTTTGAGGGGCTTTTCGTGTATTCCCCGTATAAATGACATTGAATTTCGGCTGAACTTGAATAACTTCTATTGCAGCTTGGTTTCCTACCAGAAAACTTCTTTTTCCTATACGAAGCACTGTTATCAGTTCCGGATTGGAAAATTCTTTCTCCTGTTTTTCCGGATCTTTAAAGACGTAATGTTTACGTATTAAATCATAATTGACAGGAGCCGTGAATTGCCTTCCGTCTTTATATACAATCAAGCAATCCTGAAATTTGTCAAACAGATAATTTGAATTGGATTTGGAATTCTGAGCCGACAGACTAGTGCAAAGTATCCACATTCCCAACCAGTATAAAATAAGTTTCATATACTTCTCTTTAATGATTCATTGCAAGAAAGGGTGAACTTGAGTCCACCCTTCCATTATATCCCAAAATAATACAATCCCTTTATGGAAGGAAAGTAACACGTACTTCATACATACGCTGATGTTGTTCCACTCCTGCAGGGCGATGAGCTATATTTTTCACCAAATACCGACAAGGTTTTGAAAAATCTCCCGGCATTCCCAATTTAGGTGCATCTCCTATAGGTTCTACAGAGCAGACAGAGTAACTTACCAGATAAAGTTCCCCTATCAACTCGTTTTTTCTGACAGGAAGAACAACATATTGTGAACGATCGTCAACAGGATTTACCAACTCATAATCGCCGGAAAACTTGCTTCCGTCAAACAAAAAACCTTTGTTCGCTGTCTCATATTGTACATTGGAAGCGGCATATACATTCAATACATATACTTTCCCGTCAGGTGCATTGCTATCTGATTCTATTGCTTCTGACCCCTCCACTTTTATGGATCCACCCACTGGTACAACTGTTCCGTCTGGCATGGTATAAGGAGCCCCTGTTCTGTTGACCCATGTAAAAACATCAGAACTTCCAATCAAACGAGTATCAATATAATTATCCACCCATTTGTTCCAGTTTATTGCATAAATCTTGTCATTGAACAATTCTCGAGCTTTCAAATCGATTTTGCTTACTCCCACTTCTGAATAAACAGATTCCGGTGCCTCTTCATAGGTTAATCCGGCGGTACAACTAGAAATAACTGATGCACTGTACAATACAGCTGCACCTATATATATTTTATTTAGCAATTTATTCATCATAACTATCTTTTTTTTAATTGTTATAGTTAAAGTTTTTCCATCCCGGATTCTGTTGCAACTGTGTATAGTCTCTCAACATAGATTGTGAAAACGGTACGAAGTAGTACCTTGCATCATTAAACTTTCTTTCATAATAAAAATACGGCATCTCAAAGGTCTGAAATTTAGGAGTAAAATATCCCTCACCACCCGGTTCTACCGGATAACCGTTCTCACCTGCTTCTTCGCTTTCTATACCTTTACGGAAAATCCATAATCCTCTGGAAGGAGTATTCAATTCTTCGATAGTAGTTTTGCCTTCAGATTCTCCCCAACGCAATAGGTCAAAGTAACGGAAGCCTGGACATTCAAACGCAAATTCCAAACGACGCTGCAATTTTATTTCATTCCACAAATCACTACCTTCATAATTGGGCAGCCCAGCACGGTTACGGATTTCATTGATATAACCAGCAACATCGGTCTTTCCTAATTTGAGACCTGCTTCAGCGCAATTCAACAATACTTCCGCATAACGCACATTGAAATAGCAAGTCTGGCGTTGTGTGCCAAGATCCAATGTCCCATCCGTATTGATTTTATTGAACTGAGAATATTTCCTTGAATAATAACCGGTTATTGTCTGGGTGGAAGATCTGTTTATTGGTGCGGAATTTAAATTTTCCATTACACGGTAGCCTGTATGCAGAGCACTGTACTTCAGTGTTTTATCTTCAATAGTACTGTTGTCTATCCATGTCTGGATGATGTAACGTTCTTCTTCCGGCCCCATATACGATCCATCATAAGTAACGGTAGAGTAGAAACGGATGTCACGGTTTTTAAACATTTCACGGTAGTTGGCTGATTCTCCTTCCAGTTCTCCTTCTGCATTTCTGCGAATTCCCATTGCCTTTGCCTGTGAAGTCTCCCACCAGTTTTTCCATTTTCCGTCTGCGTCATCTTTTTGCAAATAGCAGTCTACCAAGTCCTGTGTGGGGAATAAACCGGAACGGAGGTTATATTCATAAGTAGCCTGCTTGGTTGCTCCATAATAAGTTCCGTCAGGTCCGTTCTTCGAGGTCGGGTTAAATCCACTACGTTGGTTTTCTTTAAACATCACCGGCCAAATTGATTCAACACTTGCATGCGATTCTGTTTTGGTAAACAAATCTTCATAATTCGGCTCCAAGCTGTATTTACCTATCAATCCCTTAGCAGCATTGTACGCCAGTTCATAATAGTGATTTGCATTCTTCTCGAATTTAAACAATCCTTCAGCGTCATCCGAATAAATTCCTTTAGCTGATGCATCGGCAGCATTGGCTGCATATAAAGCCACGCGTGAGATATATGCGTTAGCCACATCTTCGTTCACCATGCCCAGTGTGTGTCCGCCTCCATAAGCATTAAAATACTCTACGGATTTCTGCAAATCACTCAAAATATTGTCGAACAGCGTTTCACGCTTGCTACGAGGCAGGTAGGTTTCGTCTTGAACCGTTAAAGTTCTGTCTATATAAGGAACAGCCCCCCAGAATTTTTCCATATCAAAATAGATGAAAGCACGGAAAAAGTAACATTCACCTAAAAATTGGTTCTTTTGTGCTTCAGTCAATACGTTACTGGACGAAATTTTTTCAATACCTAAGTTCACAGCACGAATATTTTTATAAGCACCGCTCCACGGAGCACTGAAACAAGTGATGCCGCTGTTCTCATCATAATTTCGCTTGTTAAAATTGTCCTGGCGATAAGTATTCCAGTCTTGTTCATAGTTCCCCTGGCAATTGTCCGACCACTGTTCCGATTGGAAAGTATCACCAGAGGCTGACTGGGAAATGAAATAGAAATTGTTTACATAAGAACGTGCCAATTGAGGATTTTCCCAAAAGCGGTCCTCATCTACCTTTGTTGTAGGTTCCACTCCCAACGGATCACAAGCAGTTGTCATTCCCATTAAGGAAGAAAAGAACAACCCTGCTAAAATATATTTACTTGTTTTATTTCTGCGTTTCATATTAGCTAAGTTTTATAAAGTTACTGTTACACCCAAAGTATAAGAACGCTGGGTAGGATAGCTTCCCAAAGTACCATTGTTATTGTAGATAGAAGCACCCGTAGTGATGAATTCCGGATCTTGCAAGCCTTTCAACGGATACGACTTCTTAGTCCAAGTAAATGCATTGGTCACAACGAAACTCAAATCCAGCCCTTGAATAACCGACAGATTTTTCAGCAATGAACGCTTCAAATCATAACGTACACTGATATTTTTCAGTTTCAAGTAAGAAGCGTCAAAAGACCAAATATCAATATAACTGTATCCGAATCCATTACCTTCTGGAACAGGAGTCGGAAGAGCTGCATTTACATCAGGATTACTCGGCGTATATGCGTTTTGGAATGCGTATTGTCCGTAATTCCACATATAGCTTTGCTGGCTACGAAGCGGAGAAGGCATGGCACCTCTTGCACCTGTCGCTCCCTGGAAGAATAATTCCACATCAAATCCCTTCCAATCAGCTCCCAAAGTAACACCAAACTGAGTGTGTGGGGTAGAACCTTCCGCATTAAATACATAGTAATCGTTCACACGGCCGTCACCATTCAAGTCTACCAATACCGGGGTTCCCAAAGTTTTGTTATTGTTGGCATGCATCAACGAATTATACATATTAGTCCACGAACCATGCAATCCGTTGGTTTTTAAGCCGTAAGGATATACGATTGATTCCCCGTTAGTTACATAAGGACGTTTGCCAATATTGTCAAATGTCGGAGTCCACCAGTCTGAATCGGTGTCACTATGGCGAGTGACGCGTTCATCCCAATAAGAATAATTCACACCTACGCGGTATCCCACTTTACCTATTTTATCCTGCCAGTTTAATGAAACTTCAAAACCTCCTTTTCGTGAAGTGGTGTAAGGTGCATTGATTTTCGGAGTATTTGGCATACCTAAGATATCCACACGGATCATGTCATCAGTCATATTCATCACATCCCCCTTGTTTAAATACAAGAATGTATCGAACGACCCGGTCAAGCGGTCTTTCAACAGGCCGAAATCCAAACCTATACCATATTGTTTACTGCTGGACCATTGCAGGTCATTGGCTACATCGGATTCATACCAACCTACATTGGAAGCCATGTTTTCACCAAACAGCACACGATTTGAGTTCTGTGCGTATTGGGTAAGGAAAGAGAACGGGCTTCCTACTTCATTACCTACCAGACCAAAACCACCACGCAATTTGACCATGTTGATAACACTCGGATTAACCAAGTTTTTGAACCAAGCCTCATCGGACATGACCCAACCCAAAGAAACAGCCTGGAAGTATCCCCAGCGTTTATCTGGACTATAACTCAATGAACCATTGTAGTTGGCACTATACTGGAATAAATATTTATTATCGTAATCGTAAGTGAAACGGCCGATGTAAGAAGCAGATCCCCATTCTTCAGCAGAACCACCGCCTGAAACCAATGTGGCACCTAAGTTGATTTGCGGAGCCAATGTGGTAGGATACCCCTTTTTCTTTATATCTGTCCAACTGCTCTTTCTTACTTGGCTTTGGTAGTTCATCATGGCCGATACATTATGCTTTCCGAAAGAACGTGTATAATCAATCTGGAAAATGCCGGTCAACAGCTTGTATTTGTTCCATTTTTCATACAAGTTGGCATTGTCGGCATTATAAGACGAGAAAGAGGTGGCATACGGATTGCTATATACTGACTCTTGGTCGTGATTGAACTGTCGGTTGTGGCTGTAAGAAGTGGTAAAATTCAAGCTGGCCTGTGCTGACAAACCTTCTACCCAAGGCACATTCCATTTTAATGCGGCATTCATTTGGAAACGGTAAGACTCTGTGTTGTTGAAACCGTTTTGCAACAAGGCATCTACCGATCCTTGTTTAGGCAAGCCTGTGCTCCATACGGACGGACGTTTGGGCATCCAGTCGCCATACATGGCATCATTGAACACTCCTTCCCCTTTGGCTGGTTTATTATTGTTGGAAGTATTACCATTTAAGTTAAATGTAAACTTCAAACTTTTATCGCTCAGCAGCATGGCATCCGTGTTCAAAATCATATTCACCTGTTCGTATGAATATTTGTCACTGACGCCGTTTTGCTTCATGTATCCTAAACTTGAGTAGTATTTAATACGTTCACCACCTCCACGCATACTGACGTTGGTCTGATACATTGGCTGGGTATGGTCGAACATTTCCCACGGGTCATAAGAACAATAGTAGTCTTGAATATTGCCGCCTTGAGTTTTGAACGGGTCAAATAAGTTATTGATGTCGGCAGACGTATATCCCATGTTATATCTCTCATTTACCAAATTGCGAATTTCTTCAAAACCATATCCTTTCTGCCACAAATCCCCCATATAGTATTTGGACAATTCCGTGTCATTAAACTGCGGACTTTCCTGAAAACTGGCAAAGGCTACTTCGTTACGGGCCAAAGCATATTCGTAACTGCTCATACCTTTTGCATGATATGCCGGTGTCATCATAGAAATCTTCTGGTTCAATGTAATGGTAGGCGCACCCTCTTGTCCGCGTTTTGTAGCAATCACTACGACACCGTTTGCGGCACGAGGACCATACACGGCAGTTGCGGCAGCATCTTTCAAAATAGACATGGATGCAATATCATCCGGACGCAAACGGTTGAAGAATTCATTACCTTGATTTGAGTCCATCACTACATCATCGATTACATATAGAATATTTTCACCACCACGAATCCAGATTCTGGCATTTTCACCCGGAGCACCGGAAGCTTGCTGAGTTACCACACCAGTAACACGTCCTCCCAGACCTTCCGACATAGAAGCAACAGGCAGTTTTGCTAGATCTGTTACTTTTACAGTAGCGGCAGAAGCGGTCATTGTTTTAGCTTTCTGAACACCACCATAACCTACTACAACCACTTCTTGAAGGGTTTGTGAATCTTCTTGAAGAATAATATTTAAAGATTCTCCTTTAAATTTAATCTCTTGGGTAAGATACCCCACAAAAGAAATCTGGATAATATCCCCTTTCTTCACTCCTGACAGTGAG
>BLLV01000277.1 GCA_011959205.1 Bacteroidaceae bacterium | reverse complement strand
GCCGACGAATAGAGAGGTGTAGATCTCGGTGGTCGCCGTATCATTAAAAAAGTGAATGGGCGTCGGACGATGAATCGATAGCAACCTGCGATTACGGCGGAGAGTTCACCTGCGCCGTTCAGAAGGGCAACGTGTATGGAGTTCAGTTTCACCCTGAAAAGAGTCATCACTGGGGTGTCAGATTGCTGTCCAATTTTGCCGGTATATGTGAATGTTAAAGCCAAGAATTATTCCTTGCCTGTTAGTTCATAATGGAGGGTTGGTTAAAACGGTTAATTTCAGGAATCCTAAATATGTCGGTGATCCTATAAACGCTGTCAGGATATTCAATGAAAAAGAGGCCGACGAGCTAATGGTTCTGGACATTGATGCTACTGTGAATGGCGCTGAGCCGAACTTCAAGATGATCGATCACCTGGCCAATGAGAGTCAAATGCCGCTCTGCTATGGTGGTGGCGTGAAGTCAGTAGATCAGATCAGGAAGATTGTCGGTCTTGGCGTTGAAAAAGTGGCAATAAGTTCCGCAGCTTTGGAGAGCCCCGCTATTGTTGAGCAAGCGTCGATGGAGGTCGGAAGTCAAAGTGTAGTGGTGGTAATCGATGTAATGAGAAGAAAAGGGTTCTTTTCAAAGGGGTGGAATATAAATACTCACAATGGTAAGAAAACGCATAATCAGGAATTGTCTGAATTTGTTAAGCAAATGGAAGATGCGGGTGCTGGAGAAATCGTGCTCAATTCCATCGACAAGGATGGTGCGATGTCTGGCTATGACGTGGAGTGTGCATCTATGATCAAAATGAATATCGATATTCCCCTAACAGTCCTAGGTGGTGCAGGCGATTTGTCACACATGGTAGAGCTTTTTTCTGTGTGCGGTTTAGTCGGTGCGGCAGCCGGAAGCTTGTTTGTGTTCAAGGGGAAGTACAGGGCAGTACTTATCAACTATCCTGCCGTGGAAAGCAAGGATGAATTAGCTAAAATTGCATACGTATAATTTGAACAAAATAGAAAACACGTCGGAATTGTTTGGATTTATGGCATTCAATGCACGCTTTTTAAATTGTTCGTCGAGCTAGCTGCTTGATATAATG
>BLLV01000276.1 GCA_011959205.1 Bacteroidaceae bacterium | reverse complement strand
CCGAGCCCACGAGACTCCTGAGCATCTCGTATGCCGTCTTCTGCTTGAAAAAATAGCGATGAGCTGATCGGCAGTAAAGCTCGCCTCAGTATCGACATGATAGAAGTTTAAATTAATTTCCTGCTCTACCTTGTTTTTCTCTTCATCTTCAACTGTGACGATGAATTTATCTGTATTTGTCAGAGACTGCGGTGTATATGACCATGTATTGCTGTTCGTATTTGTTGATACTGTACCATGTATTGCTCCATTTTGACTGTCGGCATAGATAATAGAGTTCTTACTTGTGTTGTCATTGTCTGATGCTTCATAAGTTCCCTCAATTGTTTTATAGGTGTTATTAGATGTGTTCTTCGCTCCTTTTTCTGCCGATGCATAGATCCCTGAGCTTACAAACGGCGTGTCATCGACACTGTTAATAGTGATAGCAATAACCTGCTCTTGAGTAAAATCGGCATCGTCAGTGATGACCACTGTGAATTGATCATCGCCGTGGACATTTTCGTCTGGTGTATAAGTCCACTCGGCAAGTAGGTTGCCACTATTATCTTTGCCCTTCAGAACGATGGAAGCCGATCCTTTTTGTGGCTGGTTTGTCGCCGTAGTCGATATCGCTACGATAGACCCATTGGTTAGTCCATCAATATCCTTCAGGGTGATAACTCCTTTGATTTGGTTGTCTTCATTCCCAGTCGATGTGATATCTCCCGAAATTTGTGTTGTGTCATTTTCTGCAGTTATATTGACGCTTATTGTTTCGTATGAAACTCCGCCATTGTCATCTGTGATCGAGATTTCAAAGGAGTCTTGGCCACTGAAGTCATCATTTGGCTCATAGGACCAAATCAATGATGCTGGCTTGTTCGGGATCTCTTTAATCTCATATTTTCCGTTGCTTGGGTCTCTGTACCGATCGAAGATTGTGTAGCTTGCGCCGTTGCTATCAATTCCTGTTAACCCATCTGGATCTGTCACCACAAGAGTTTCTTCGATTCGACCACCTTCCTTGCCTGTTCCAGAGTTGCCAGAGTCAACGACTGGTAGGAAGCTACTTAGAGTGGCAGACCCTTGATCAGGCGTTAACTTGGCCTGATAAGTCGCTCCGTCGATACTACGTAAATTGGCAATAGTCCCGTTCTCTACTGTAACG
>BLLV01000275.1 GCA_011959205.1 Bacteroidaceae bacterium | reverse complement strand
GCAACCGGATTATCTAAAGAAGAGATTGACAAACTATAATCGTTATTGAGCCAGAAGATGCAGCACGTTAGTGAAGCTTGCTGCCGGTTCTTTTATTATTTCAGGCGTGCCCTCCAAGGATTTTTATTGCAAAAAAAAGCGATGGACACTATTTCTAAAGGAAAGAGCTGTGTGCTATCTATCATAGACTTTACCCGATATTTCCGTTTCTCGCTTTTTATCGCTAACTTTGTATTATCAAATAAACTAATTGAGTATATTTATGGAACAATTTAGTGACTTAATAAAAAACAGGCGCAGCATGCGTAAGTTTACCGATCAGGAGTTGACACAGGAAGAAGTGGTCGCTTTGTTGAAGGCTGCCCTGATGTCTCCTTCATCTAAACGTAGCAATTGCTGGCAGTTTATTGTAGTAGATGATAAGGATATGCTGGAAAAACTATCTCATTGTAAGGAGATGGGGGCGGCTTTTCTGGCTGATGCTGCTATGGCTGTGGTTGTGATGGCTGATCCGTTGGCCAGTGATGTTTGGATTGAAGACGCGGCGGTTGCTTCCATCATGATTCAGTTGCAGGCGGAAGATTTGGGATTGGGAAGTTGCTGGATACAAGTACGCGAACGTTTTGCCGCTACCGGAATGCCTTCGGGCGAATATGTGCATACGTTGCTTGACATTCCTTTGCAGTTGCAGGTGGTTTCCATCATTGCAGTGGGGCACAAAGGCATGGAGCGCAAGCCTTTTGATGAAGGCCATTTACAATGGGAGAAAATTCATATCAATAAATATGGAGGCAAGTAAAAGTGGCTGTTATCAATCATAAGGATACATATAAGGCTTTTGCAGTGTTTCTTATTGTGATGGGGATCCTTTATCTCATCGACAGGTTTATAGGATTTGCCTCACACGGGCTGCCTTGGGTGATGCAGAAAGACAATCTGTTGCTGTATGCGGCTGTTATTTTCCTTTGGTTCAAGGCCGACAAGTCGGTAGGAATTGTACTGGTGAGTATATGGCTGATATTGAATATTGGTTTGGTGATAGCTCTGTTGGGACAAATGTCCGCTTATTTATTGCCGGCAGCCTTGTTGCTGTTGGGCGTTATTTTATATTTAGTTTCGACTCGATGATGAAAATAGTTTTGATAGGGGCCGGCAATGTGGCGACTCATTTGGGAATCGCTTTACAAAAGGCGGGTTGTCTTGTTTTGCAGGTGTACAGCCGCACAGAGGAATCCGCTTCTGTCTTGGCCGCCAGACTTTCGGCGGACTACACAGTGGTACCGGATGAGATACGCCGGGATGCCGATTTGTATATTGTGGCGCTGAAAGATGCTGTCTTGCCGCAATTGGCTCCCATATTGGCAAAAGGAAGGGAGCAGGCTTTGTTTGTACATACGGCGGGCAGTATGCCTATGGATTTATGGAAGGGACTGGTGGAACGTTATGGGGTACTTTATCCTATGCAGACTTTTAGCAGACAGCGCGAAGTGGATTTCAATGCTGTACCTTTTTTTATAGAAGCGTCTTCTCCGGCAGAAGTGGAATTGCTGCGTATGGTAGCGGCCCGTCTCAGTCCTAAAGTGTACGAGGCGACTTCCTGCCAGCGTAGGTATTTGCATCTGGCAGCGGTCTTTGCCTGCAATTTTGCTAACCACATGTATGCATTAAGCTCACATATATTGGAAAAACAGGGGATTCCTTTCGAAGTGATGCTTCCACTGATAGATGAAACTGCCGGCAAAGTGCATGAGCTGTCTCCCGTGCAGGCTCAGACAGGGCCGGCTGTGCGCTACGATAAAAACGTAATAAGCAAACATTTGGAGATGCTGGCGGATGAAGAGCCTTTGCAGGAATTGTATGAAAAGATAAGTAAAAGTATTCATCATCTTCCTTGGTCTGCCGTTCCGGCAAATGAAGGGAAGAATAACTCATAAGTGGTATGATAAATTATGATTTGAAGAAGATAAAGGCATTGGTATTCGATGTGGACGGAGTGCTGAGCACGGAAACGATTTGTTTGCACCCTAATGGCGAACCTATGCGTACAGTCAATATCAAGGACGGGTATGCATTACAGTTGGCAGTGAAGTGCGGGCTGCATGTTGCCATCATTACCGGCGGAAATACCGAGGCGGTGCGTAAGCGTTATGAAGGTCTGGGCATTAAGGATGTCTATCTGGCTGCCGCAGTAAAGACACGGGAGTATGCTCATTTGAAGGAAAAATACGGATTGCAGGATGAAGAGATACTTTATATGGGCGATGATATTCCCGATTATGAGGTGATGCGTTTGTGCGGTCTGCCCTGTTGCCCTGCCGATGCGGCTCCTGAGATAAAGGAGGCGGCCGTTTATATTTCTCATCGTAACGGAGGCTGTGGCTGCGGCCGTGATGTGGTGGAGCAGGTATTGAAGGCTCAGGGGAAATGGATGTCTCGTGAAAAGGCCTTCGGGTGGTAATGAAACAAAGAAAAGTCATGTTGGAAAATTTAGAAAGATATAAAATCATCCTTGCTTCCAATTCTCCGCGACGCAAGGAGTTGTTGTCCGGCTTGG
>BLLV01000274.1 GCA_011959205.1 Bacteroidaceae bacterium | reverse complement strand
AGAAATAGGAACGTATTGTTTTATGAATATAGCGTTAAAGCAGATGAACATGGAAGATACGCAAATCAAAATCATACCGGAATTTGCTTTCTATTCATGTGAGAATTTGAAAGAAGTTACACTCCCATCCGGCTTGGTCACTATTGGAGGCTATGCGCTCAATGGGTGTCCGTTCACAACCATCGATTTGCCTGCATCTTTAACAGAAATACAAGGATACGCATTTTTAAGTTGTAATAACTTACGTTTTGTTACTTGCAAAGCGACTACTCCACCGACACTGGGAGTCATGGCATTCCCTAATAAAGTGTATAAATTGACTGTACAGACCGGATATGTAGATACTTATAAGGCTACTGCTTGGAACAGTTATTTCGAAAACATTCAGTAATAATCACGAATCCTATCGAAAGAACTTTGAGACGGGTTGCAATAAGCAATCCGTCTTTTTTCTAACGTACACTTTGGTATATCCTATAAAATCCGTATATTTGCATCGAGTTATTTGACAGCATAGCAACGTAAATTGCTGAAATTCACGGTTGCTAACTCGTTACCTCTATTTCTCAAATAATTCGCTAAAAGTTTATTTCTCAATCGGTTAAGTCAAACCGAGAAAAATCTAAAATAAAAATCCTCCGAAAAGCTCTTCCAATCCTTCATAATCCATAATACACATGAAATGGCTCCCGCCAAATGACACGTTAATGATGAATCCCGGCATACCGCTTCCAGCTTACAGTTTTTTCAGCTCCGTGTACAGGCGTTGCACCGGAAGTCCCATCACATTGAAGTAACTGCCCGAGATTCCGCGGACACCGATGAAACCTATCCACTCTTGCACACCATAAGAGCCGGCCTTATCCATCGGCTTGTAAGCCCGGATATAATAATCGATCTCCTCATCGGAGAGTTCCGCAAACGTTACTTCCGTCACAGCGGAAAAACTTCGCTGATCCCTGGCAGTGGTCAGGCAAACCCCGGTTATCACTTGATGGGTTCTGCCGGAAAGCTTCCGTAACATTTGCCGTGCGTCTTCCTCATCACGAGGCTTGCCCATGACGACTCCGTCCAGCCACACAATGGTATCGGCAGTAATAATCAACTCATCCGGATGCATAGCCCCCCGGTAAGCGGCCGCTTTCTCACAAGCTATATACAAAGGAATCTCCTCCGCTGTCAATGTGTCCGGATAAGTCTCCTCTATACCGGGCAGTGTCTTCACCTCATATTTTATGCCCAAGCCGGACAACAACTCCTTGCGTCGCGGAGAATTGGAAGCAAGGATGATTTT
>BLLV01000273.1 GCA_011959205.1 Bacteroidaceae bacterium | reverse complement strand
TTAGGACGCAAGATTTTCATTCTTGAAAGGGGGGTTCGATTCCCCCACGGGCTACAAATAAAAATAATAAAAGAACAAAATTAAAGATTAGTCGAGATGGCAAATCATAAATCATCATTAAAGAGAATCAGACAGGAAGAGAAGAGAAGACTTCATAATAGATATTATGCAAAGACTATGCGTAATGCTGTTAAAAAACTTCGTGCAACTACTGACAAAGCAGAAGCTGTTGCAATGTATCCGGGCGTTCAGAAGATGTTGGACAAGCTTGCTAAGACCAATATCATCCACAAGAACAAAGCCGCTAACCTGAAGTCAAAATTGGCTGCTTACATTAGCAAACTCGCTTAAGCAAAGTCTTAAACTAAAAAGATAAAATAGGCAGGATTATTTTTAATCCCGCCTTTTGTCTTTTGTACGCTTCATCAACCACAAGTGATACAATATCTTAGAAGTATATCCATCCCCCCTTTTTTTTACGTTTTTTAGTCCACAAAAGCTGTCTGTCTCAGCATTTTTTCGTATCTTTGAAAGCTAAAAATTAAGATAATCGAATCAAAACATGAGTGAAGAAGAAAAGATAAACGGCGAAAACAATTACTCGGCCAATAACATCCAAGTATTGGAAGGTTTGGAAGCTGTACGTAAACGCCCCGCCATGTATATCGGAGACATCAGCGAAAAGGGATTGCACCACCTGGTATATGAGGTTGTGGACAACTCCATCGATGAGGCATTGGCCGGCTACTGTGATCATATAGAAGTCACTATCAATGAGGACAACTCAATTACCGTACAAGATAATGGCCGTGGTATCCCGGTAGACTTTCACGAAAAAGAAAAGAAATCCGCATTGGAAGTGGTAATGACCGTGCTGCACGCAGGAGGTAAGTTCGATAAAGGTTCTTACAAAGTTTCAGGAGGTCTGCACGGTGTGGGGGTTTCTTGTGTGAACGCTTTGTCTACTCACATGACCACACAAGTATTCCGCAACGGTAAGATCTACCAACAGGAATACAGCTGCGGACATCCGCTATATTCTGTAAAAGAAGTAGGGACAGCTGATATTACCGGAACCAAACAAACTTTTTGGCCGGATGATACCATCTTCACTGTTACTGAATATAAATTTGATATCCTACAGGCACGTATGCGTGAATTGGCCTACTTGAACAAAGGCATCACCATCTCACTGACCGACCGCCGTATCAAAGAAGAAGACGGCAGCTTCAAGAAACAAATATTTCATTCGGACGAAGGAGTGAAGGAGTTTGTACGTTTCTTGAACCGTAACAACGAAGCATTGATCAATGATGTCATTTATCTGAATACCGAAAAGAACAATACTCCTATCGAATGTGCCATTATGTACAACACCGGCTATCGCGAAAGCCTACATTCGTATGTAAACAACATTAACACGATAGAAGGCGGCACACACGAAGCCGGTTTCCGCAGCGCATTGACCCGTGTGCTGAAGAAATATGCGGAAGATACCAAAGCATTGGAAAAAGCAAAAGTCGAGATTTCGGGAGAAGACTTCCGCGAAGGCTTGATCGCTGTCATTTCAGTGAAAGTAGCCGAGCCGCAATTCGAAGGGCAGACCAAGACCAAGCTGGGTAACAGCGAAGTGAGCGGCGCCGTGAACCAAGCTGTAGGTGAAGCGCTTACGTATTATCTGGAAGAGCATCCGAAAGAAGCGAAACAAATTGTCGACAAAGTGATTCTGGCTGCGACGGCGCGTATCGCCGCACGCAAGGCTCGTGAATCTGTTCAAAGAAAGAGCCCGATGGGCGGTGGCGGACTGCCGGGCAAACTGGCCGACTGTTCAAGCCGCAATCCGGAGGAATGTGAACTATTCCTAGTCGAGGGTGACTCGGCAGGTGGTTCTGCCAAGCAGGGACGTAGCCGTGCTTTCCAAGCCATTTTGCCTTTGAGAGGTAAAATTCTGAATGTAGAGAAAGCGATGTGGCACAAAGCTTTTGAAAGCGATGAAGTCAATAACATCATCACCGCTTTGGGCGTCCGTTTCGGTGTGGACGGGAACGATGACAGCAAAAAAGCGAATATCGACAAGCTGCGTTATCACAAAGTGGTGATCATGACCGATGCCGATGTCGATGGTTCTCACATCGACACCCTTATCATGACATTGTTCTACCGCTACATGCCGGAGATTATAGAAAACGGACATTTGTACATTGCCAATCCGCCCTTGTACAAATGCAGCAAAGGCAAAATCAGTGAATACTGCTACACCGAAGAAGCCCGCCAGGCATTTATTCAAAAATATGGCGACGGACAAGAAAACGGAATCCATACACAGCGATACAAAGGTTTGGGTGAAATGAACCCCGAACAACTGTGGGAAACAACCATGAATCCGGAAACGCGCATTCTGAAACAAGTAACAATCGACAATGCCGCAAACGTAGACTATATCTTCTCCATGCTGATGGGAGACGATGTAGCTCCACGCCGCGAGTTCATAGAGAAAAACGCGACATATGCGAATATAGACGCGTAATTTTTTCATTATTTTTAAATCAAAATCACTCCTCACATCTTACAATTTGAGGTAGCCCCGATCCTCCTTTTCTCTGGATCGGGGCTTTTTTATAAAGGAAAACCAATCTAGCCCCATTTATATTTTTCCCCTTTTAAATGATAGAAGAAGCAGAAACTTATATCGGCTGTTTTTTCGATGAAATGGGCGAAAACTGTAATCATTGATAGCCGGTGACAAACATAACTTCATTCATTTTTCTTATAAATTAATTGGATGACAGACGATATTCTGCCAGAAAGTCTTAATTTTGGAACATCAAACCATTTAACTCGAATAATAACATGAAACTCACATTTCGAATTGAATACCGTACAGCCTGGGGCGAAGAACTTGGTGTGATACTGGGCGAAAACAATAATGAACCTATTATCCTTCGTACTTCGAATGGAGAACATTGGGAAGGTGAAGCAGAAATGCCGGATCTCCCTGCATGTATACCTGTTTCCTACCGCTATGGCGTATATCGTGACGGACAGTGCATTCGCCGTGAAAGCGGAACTATGGCCCATTTGTTTTGTCCCGGAAAAAAGACAAACTGCCACTACATATTAAATGACTTCTGGAAAGACCTGCCGGCCGAATCTTACCTATACAGTTCTGCCTTCAGTGGGGATTATCATTCCGAAGCTACTATAAGAGTCACTGCAAGTGCCGATAAAAGTATCACTTTCCGCGCTTTATGCCCTTGCCTGCGTCATAAACATCAGGTATTGGCTATCAGCGGAAGTTGTCCTGCCTTGGGAAATTGGGATATTCAGAAAACCGTTCCGATGGAAGAAATCCGGCCAAACGAATGGATCATCACACTGAATGCCGCCACATTGGAATTCCCCCTCCACTATAAGTTTGTTGCCTGCAACGCCGACAGCAAACAAATAGAGGAATGGGAAAACCATGATAACCGGACGCTTGATAACCCCCAATTAAAAAAAGGAGAAGTTTACCTGACACCGGAAACCGAGATTCATTTCATTTCCTCTGCCCGCAAGGTAGCCGGAACAGCCATCCCCGTATTCTCCCTCCGCAGTGAAAGCAGTTTCGGTGTAGGCGATTTCGGAGACCTGAAAAAATTAATAGACTGGGCGGTGAAAACTCATCAACAGGCTATTCAAATCCTGCCTATCAACGATACAACTATCACCAACACCTGGATGGATTCTTATCCCTACAACAGCATCTCCATTTATGCTTTCCATCCGATGTTCGTTGACCTGAACCAATTGGGGCAAATGAAGGATAAAGAAGCCCTGAAGGCATTCGAGACCAAACGACAAGAGTTGAACGCACTTCCCCAGATAGATTATGAAGCGGTGAACGAAACCAAACGTGCCTATCTGAAGCAGATGTTCCGGCAAACCGGAAAGAAGGTGCTGGCCTCCGAGGAATTCAAGACTTTTTTTAAAGAAAACAAACATTGGCTGTTGCCTTACGCCGCATTCAGCTACCTCAGAGACCTGTATGGCACTCCCGAATTCGGTCAATGGCCTGAGCACAGGGAATACAATGCCGAGGAAATAACCGCCCTGTGTGCACCCGAAAGCCCTTGCCATGAAGAAATCGCTTTCTACTATTACACACAGTATCAATTACATATCCAGTTGCTGGATGCCAGCAATTATGCCCGCCAAAAAGGAATCATCCTGAAAGGCGACATCCCGATCGGCATCAGCCGTCATAGTGTGGAAGCTTGGGTGGAACCCTATTACTTCAACCTGAACGGCCAGGCAGGCGCTCCACCTGATGCATTCTCTGTGAACGGACAGAACTGGGGGCTCCCCACCTACAACTGGGATATTATGGAACAGGACAACTACCAATGGTGGCAAAAACGCTTCCGCAAAATGGCGGAATATTTCACCGCCTACCGCATAGACCATATCCTTGGTTTCTTCCGTATTTGGGAAATACCATTACATTCGGTACACGGCCTGCTAGGACAATTTGTACCGGCTTTACCGATGAGTGTAGACGAAATTCAGAGCTACGGGCTGATGTTCCAAAAAGATTTTATGACCAAACCGTTCATCAATGAAGATATGCTGGACAAGATGTTTGGCAACAAAGCCTCGTTTGTAAAAGAGGTATTTGTACAACATACACATGACGACATCTATGAGATGCGTCCGGAATATGACACCCAGCGCAAAGTGGAAGCCTATTTTGCCGACCGGAAGGACAAGGAAAACATCTCCCTGCGCGAAGGTGTGTATGCACTGATAAGCAATGTGTTGTTTGTTCCCGACCGCAAACACCCATCCATGTATCATCCTCGAATTGCCGTTCAGAATGATTTCATCTTCGGACGTCTCAACCAAGGGGAAAAAGATGCCTTCAACCGGTTGTATAATCATTATTATTACCAGCGTCACAACCAGTTCTGGTATCAGGAAGCCATGAAGAAACTTCCCGTCCTGACACAGGCTACTTCCATGCTGGTATGCGGAGAAGACCTGGGAATGGTTCCCGACTGTGTGCCCTGGGTGATGGAGCAGCTACAAATATTGAGTTTGGAAATCGAACGAATGCCTAAAAATCCGCAACGCAATTTCGGCCATGTAAGAGAATATCCTCACCGTTCGGTTTGTACCATCTCCACACACGATATGTCCACACTAAGAGGCTGGTGGGAAGAAGACAGCGAACAGACTTGCCGTTATTACAACCAAGTGATGGGACATTGGGGAGAAGTGCCGGCTTCGGCTCCGGGATGGATTTGCGAAGAAATAGTACGCCGCCATCTGGAATGCCCGTCTCTGCTGTGCATCCTTTCTTTCCAAGACTGGCTGTCTATGGACGAGGAGATCCGTTATCCTGAGGTTCATGCGGAACGCATCAATGTACCCGCCAATCCAAGACATTACTGGAGATACCGCATGCATCTCACCTTGGAAGAACTGATGAAACATAAACAGTTCAATGAAAAATTAACCGAAATGATTGACGCCACTGGCAGATTCTGAGCATCCGCCACAGACAGCCATGGGCTGTCTGTGGCGAATCTCCATTCCAACAACAATCCATAACACACATACCATGAAAAAAATTCCCGATTTAGGTTTCTGGAAACTATGGAATATTAGTTTCGGATTCTTTGGCGTGCAGATAGCATACGCTCTGCAAAGCGCGAACATCAGCCGTATCTTCTCCACCTTGGGAGCAGACCCGCACAGTTTAAGTTATTTCTGGATACTTCCTCCGCTGGCAGGAATCATTGTCCAACCCATCATAGGCGCACTAAGCGACCGCACCTGGACGCGTTTCGGGCGGCGTATTCCTTATCTGTTTGTAGGAGCCTTGGTTGCCGTTTGTGTGATGTGCCTGCTCCCGAATGCAGGCAGTTTCGGGATGACGGTCAGTGCGGCCATGGCGTTCGGTCTGATATCACTGATGTTTTTGGATACCTCTATCAATATGGCCATGCAGCCTTTCAAGATGATGGTGGGCGATATGGTGAATGAGAAACAAAAAGGACTGGCCTACTCCATCTAGAGTTTTCTCTGTAATGCCGGCAGTCTGGCAGGATATCTTTTCCCGTTTATTTTTGCCGCCGTCGGCATCAGTAACATTGCCCCCAAAGGTGTGATCCCCCACTCCGTCATCTATTCTTTCTATATCGGCGCATTGATACTGATTCTTTGTGTGATCTATACTTCGACCAAAGTAAAGGAGTTCCCTCCCGAAGAGTATGCGGCCTATCATGGTATCTCCCATGAAGACAAAAAAGAAAAGACAAATATGTTCAGACTGCTGGTCAAGGCTCCCAAAGCCTTTTGGACAGTAGGACTGGTACAATTTTTCTGTTGGGCCGCTTTCATGTTCATGTGGACTTACACCAATGGAACAGTGGCTTTGAATGTGTTCGACACACCGGTCATAGCAACCATGACAAACGGTGTTTCCAGAATGGTACTGGATACACAATCCGCACAATACCAAACAGCGGGAGATTGGGTCGGGATTTTATTTGCCGTTCAGGCCATCGGTTCCGTTATTTGGGCAACAATCATCCCGATGATTCAGAACCGTAAATTTGCCTACGTACTCAGTCTGATATTAGGAGGCATCGGATTTATCTCCATTTTCTTTATCCACAATCAGTATGCCTTGTTCGCATCCTTCATTTTGATTGGTTGCGCATGGGCAGCCATGCTGGCTCTTCCCTTTACCATCCTGACCAATGCATTGACAGGAGGACACATGGGAACCTATCTGGGGCTGTTCAACGGAACGATTTGCGTTCCCCAGATTGTCGCAGCTTCTTTAGGAGGTATAGTACTGAAAATGTTCACCGGTCCGGGCAGCGTAGCTCCGGAAGTAAACATGTTGGTGCTGGCGGGAGTATTCCTGATCATCGGTGCCGGCTGTGTAGGCATTATCAAAGAGAAGGAGTAATTTTTTTAATGTGCTAATGTGACAATGTGCTAAATAACATGTAAGCATTGGCATATTAGCACATTATTAAATATCCATCACTTTCTGTTCGAAAGTCTCCTTGTCTCCTATCGCCTTATTACGCATCTTGCTGCGATAATTATAGATAGTTGCTAGCGAATAGCCCAGAAAATGGGCAATCCGGTTACTATCGGTTACCCCCAGACGGATCAGGGCGAATATGCGCAACTCCGTAGTCAACAACTCGCCCGATTTCGGATATATCCTTCCCTCTTCTATCAGTAACTCATTAAAGGAAGTAATGAAATGAGGGAACAGCTCTAAGAACGATTTATCAAACTCATTATAAAAATCCTTCCGCTCGTCGCGTATAAACTGCTCAGACTTAATTGCTTTAAACAAATCGTCTATACGAGAAGCCATTGCCAGTTTCGCCAAAGAACGACGATAAAGTTCCAACTTGTCCAGATAAATCACACATCTGTCCAAATAGCGGGCAATATATACCTCTTTAATCTTTCCTGTCTGCGCCAACTCGGCATTCACTTCCTGCATCTGTCGGTTGGCCAAGCTCAGGTTACGACGCATCACCGACAATTTCTTCATCCAACGGTACAAATAGAAAATAGCCGCCAGCAGAAACAGAGACAAGAGGCTGACACTGATCAACAAAATGCGAAAAATTCGTCCTTCCTTTTCTTCTTTCAGTTTATATGCTTTATCAATAATAGGAAAAAACTCTGCCACTTCGATAAACCGCAGACGGGCATTGCACGCCACAGCATCCTCCATTGAACAATTCAAATACTTATAGGCACGGTCCAAATCGCCCACCTCATACATCAGTTGGGCTAATTTTTGTAAAGATGCATATTCACGAATGGACGATTTCAAATCCGTAATGGCGGTCAAAGCCAAATAATGGATTTCTTTTTGAATATCTCCCTGCATATCGTAGGCCTCGGATAAAGTATAGTAAATATAACCTTTCTGCCGTTCATCCGGAGTTTCTTTCCATATATCCGACAATATAACCAAAGCAGAATCCACTCTGCCGTTAACAATCTTTTTCTCGGCCCATACAATGCTCCTATCTACACAAGGATCTGTAGCTATCAGAATAGAATCCCTGTAAGCATCGGTCTTTTTCAGATATTTCACTTTTCCAGCATCATTGATGGTATAGTCTGCCAACCAGCCATAATAAGCCCGATAGGTCCGATAATAATATGCCAAAGTCTTTCGCTCCAGTTCCCACGGATTCACCCGCTCCAACTGCTCCAATGCCTCGTTATACATTCCCATCACTCCCATCACCTCAGCACGGTTAATGATAATCTCGTTCTTCAACTCCGGATGCTCCAACAGGGGCAACAAATTCATTTTCCCATTAATATAATACAATGCGGAATCAGCTTGATAATGCAGATAAGCATTAAACAAAGAACCGCAAAGTTCATATTTCTCCCGGTTATCTTTAGAACGGTGAAGCCGTTGCTTCAAATCTGCAATCTCTTTTTCTTTCCGGACATGATAAGTCGTCTTATCATCAATGATCCGATCTAACCTCTTTAACACCTCTTCATTGCTATTTTTACCAGCAAACAAAGAGGGTGTTACGGTTAACAAAAACAATATAAGGAAATAGGTTGCGCTCTTCATTTTATATACTTATTATAGATTCACAAATATATAAATATAAGTAATTAGAATAAAGTTTTTCAACGAAAATATTTTCATCAGCATTTATATTTTCAGTAGTACATTAAAGAATAAAATATCTGATTATCAATAAATTGAATTCAAAAAACATTTATATTTTCATTCTAGCTTTCAAATTCCATCCATTCCACCCCTACATTTGCAACATCCAAACGAAACAAGGATATAACACTAATTTCTATATATTATGAAAAGAACATTCGTAATTATGGCATTACTCGCACTGTTCGGTTTGCAGCACACTGTGTGCGCAACTACAATTAAAAAAATAGCCCCAACATTTTGGTGGGCGGGTATGAAGAACCCCGAGTTACAAATTCTGCTGTATGGCGACAAGATCTCTTCCAGTGATGTAAGCATCTCTTCTAAGGACATTCTGCTGAAAGATGTTGTCAAACAAGAGAATCCCAATTACTTAATCTTATATATGGATTTATCGGAAGCTGCTCCACAGACTTTCCATATTACGTTGAAACAGGGTAAAAAGCAAACCGTCGTGCCGTATGAAATAAAGCAGCGCAAAGCAGCTGCTTCCAAAGTGGAAGGTTTCAACGCCAGTGACGTATTATACCTGATTATGCCAGACCGCTTTGCCAACGGAAATCCCGCGAACGATGTCGTACCGGGAATGCTGGAAGCTAAAGTAGACCGTAACGACCCGTTCGCCCGCCACGGGGGAGACCTCGCAGGGATTGAGAGCAATCTGGATTATCTCTCCAACTTGGGAGTTACAGCAATCTGGCTGAACCCCATACAGGAAAATGACATGAAAGAAGGTTCCTATCATGGCTATGCCATTACCGATTATTATCAGGTAGATCGCAGACTGGGCAGCAACGAAGAATTCTGCAAGCTGGTGGAACAAGCACACAGCAAAGGAATGAAAGTCGTTATGGACATGATTTTCAACCATTGTGGCAGCGAAAACTATCTTTTCAAAGATATGCCTTCCAAAGACTGGTTCAATTTTAAAGGAAACTACACACAAACTTCTTATAAAACAGCGAGCGTACAGGATATCCACGCTTCCGATTATGAACGCAAGATAGCCGTAGACGGATGGTTTACAGAATCAATGCCCGACCTGAACCAACGCAACCGCCATGTAGCCAGCTACTTGATCCAAAGCAGTATCTGGTGGATAGAATATGCAGGAATTAACGGCATCCGCCAGGACACGCACCCATACGCCGATTTCGACATGATGTCACAATGGTGTAAAGCCGTGACCGATGAGTATCCCGATTTCAACATAGTAGGTGAGACCTGGTTGAACAGCAATGTACTGGTTTCTTTCTGGCAGAAAGACAGCAAACTGGCCGCTCCCAGAAATTCCAATCTCCGCACCGTGATGGATTTCCCGCTGATGGAGCAAATGAACAAAGCCTTTGACGAAGAGACAACTGACTGGAACGGCGGTTTATATCGTCTTTATGATTATCTTACTCAGGATCTGGTATATGCAGACCCGATGAACCTGCTCGTGTTCCTTGACAACCATGACACTTCACGCTTTTACTTAAATGAAGAAGCCACACAAAATACCGAACGCTACAAACAAGCACTTGTATTCCTGCTGACCACACGTGGCATTCCCCAGATTTATTATGGGACAGAAATCCTGATGGCGGCAGATAAAGCCAACGGCGACGGTCTGTTACGTTGTGATTTCCCCGGAGGATGGAAAAATGACCCACGCAACTGTTTCAATGAGGCTAACCGTACTCCGCAGCAAAATGAAGCCTTTGCTTATATGCAGAAATTACTCCAATGGAGAAAAGGGAATGAAATCATAGCCAAAGGCGGATTGAAACATTTCGCTCCCAACAAAGGTATTTACGTTTACGAACGAAAATACGGAAACAAATCGATAACGGTTCTCATGAATGGAACAGACAAAACGCAAACCCTTGACCTGGCTCCATACAAAGAAGTACTTCCGGCAACGTCAGCCCATGATGTTTTAACGGATAAAACCATCAACTTGAATAAAAACTTAACGCTACCGGGACGTGGAATACTAGTCTTAGAATTTTAATACGATCAGTAAAAGCTTATAATTTAATACCAGTACATATTATGAATTTGAAAAAAAATCTTTCACTTATCGCATTTCTATGTATCTCATTCATGGCAAATGCACAACAAAAACTGACCTCTCCGGATGGTAATCTGGAAATGACATTTACCCTAGATGGCCAGGGCGCTCCCACGTATGAACTGACCTATAAACAAAAGGAAGTTATCAAACCCAGTAAATTGGGCTTGGAATTAAAGAAGGAAGATGCAAACGCCAAAACCGACTTCGAATGGACTGATAAAAAAGACATAGACAAACTGGACATCAAGACAAACCTTTATAACGGTTTCGAGTTAAAGAATGCCCAGACATCTACCAACGATGAAACATGGCAGCCGGTATGGGGAGAAGAAAAGGAAATCCGTAACCATTATAATGAATTGGCGGTCACATTGAACCAGCCTGCCAATGACAGATTTATAATCATCCGTTTCCGCCTGTTCAACGACGGTCTGGGTTTCCGCTATGAATTTCCGCAGCAGAAGAACTTAAACTATTTCGTGATCAAAGAAGAACATTCACAATTTGCCATGGCAGGTGACCACACTGCTTACTGGATTCCGGGAGATTACGACACACAGGAATACGACTATACCGTTTCCCGCCTGTCGGAAATCAGAGGATTGTTTTCAAAGGCTTATACGGAGAACTCCTCGCAAACCGCATTCAGCCCCACCGGTGTACAAACTGCCCTGATGATGAAAACAGACGACGGTCTGTACATCAATTTGCATGAAGCAGCTTTGATAGACTATGCCTGTATGCACCTCAACCTGGATGACAAGAACATGATTTTCGAATCATGGCTGACTCCGGACGCACAAGGTGACAAAGGATATATGCAGACTCCTTGCACTTCACCGTGGCGTACCGTCATCGTTAGTGATGATGCCCGCAACATTCTTGCCTCACGCATTACGTTGAACCTGAACGAACCTTGCAAAATAGCAGACACTTCCTGGATCAAGCCTGTGAAATACATCGGTGTATGGTGGGATATGATTACAGGAAAAGGCTCATGGGCTTACACAGACGACTTATCCAGTGTAAAACTGGGCGAAACCGATTACAATAAAACAAAACCTAACGGCAAACACTCTGCCAACACTGCCAACGTAAAACGTTACATTGATTTTGCAGCAAAGCATGGATTCGACCAAGTATTGGTAGAAGGCTGGAACGAAGGTTGGGAAGACTGGTTTGGGAAAAGCAAAGATTATGTCTTCGATTTTGTAACCCCCTATCCTGACTTCAATGTAAAAGAGCTTCAAAGTTACGCTGCAAGCAAAGGCGTAAAACTGATGATGCACCATGAAACTTCGGCTTCTGTACGTAACTATGAACGCCACATGGACCAGGCATACCAATTCATGGCAGACAACGGATATAATTCTGTAAAAAGCGGCTATGTAGGCAATATCATTCCACGTGGCGAGCACCACTATGGACAATGGATGGACAACCACTATCTGTATGCGGTGAAGAAAGCAGCGGACTACAAAATCATGGTAAACGCTCACGAAGCTGTACGCCCCACCGGTATCTGCCGCACCTATCCCAACCTGATCGGTAACGAATCGGCACGCGGAACTGAATATGAGTCGTTTGGCGGTAACAACGTAAACCATACCACCATCCTGCCTTTCACACGATTAATAGGCGGCCCAATAGACTACACTCCGGGTATCTTTGAAACCCACTGTAACAAGATGAACCCTACCAACAACTCACAGGTACGTTCTACCTTGGCACGCCAATTGGCTTTGTATGTAACGATGTACAGCCCATTACAAATGGCTGCTGACATACCCGAGAACTATGAACGCTTTATGGATGCTTTCCAATTCATTAAAGATGTGGCCATCGACTGGGATGAAACCAAATACCTGGAAGCCGAACCGGGAGATTATATTACCATTGCCCGTAAAGCCAAAGGAACCAACGACTGGTATATCGGCTGTACGGCAGATGAGAACGGTCATGCTTCAAAACTGATATTTGATTTCCTTGACTCGGACAAAAAATATATTGCAACTATATACGCAGATGCAAAAGATGCCGATTGGAAAGATAATCCGCAGGCATATACTATCCGTAAAGGTATCGTAACCAATAAAAGCAAACTGAACTTACGTGCAGCAAGCGGTGGTGGCTATGCAATCAGCATTAAAGAGGTAAAAGATAAATCAGAATTAAAAGGCTTAAAGAGATTGTAGAAAATTCATTGAAGGAAGTAACATGAAGCACTCATTTATGTAGTAAAAAAGGGGCTAACAGCTTCACAGATACTTATATTTTCACAATAAAGCCTGCAGAATATAATTATGAGAATCAAGCATTTGCATTATATAAAGTTTTCAAATCATTTATATTTTTATTCTTATCTTAAAAATCGATGCACAGGACGAGTACATTTGCAACAAGCAATATTAAATGAGGCATATTAACCCTCTGATTAAATTATGAAAGTAAGGTAAAAGACATATATTAAAGATTTAGTAAAAAATCAGGTTGTTTGGATTAATAGTTTTCAATAGGTATTTTTTAACTGAGAATATAAACTTGAAATAATTATTTAACTTTAAATTTAAAGACATGAAAAGAAACTTGCTGTTCAAGGTCCTACTAATGTTCATTGTAGGATTATTCTTGTCTATAGACACGTTTGCCCAGCAAATGATTGTCAAGGGACTTGTCAAAGACGCAACAGGCGAACCGGTCATCGGTGCCAATGTTGTGGTAAAAGGAACAACTAATGGTACTATCACTGACTTTGATGGAAATTTCCAGTTGACAGCCAATAAAGGTGATATGATCGTTATTTCGTTTATCGGATACCTCACGCAGGAACTTCCGGCCGCTGCCTCACTAAATGTGATGCTGAAAGACGACACGGAAACTCTGGAAGAAGTGGTGGTAATCGGTTATGGCGTTGCTAAAAAGAACGACCTGACGGGTTCGGTAACTGCAATGAAGCCGGATGCAAAGAACAAAGGCCTGGTAGTCAATGCCCAGGATATGATTTCCGGGAAAATAGCCGGTGTCAATGTAACAAGTAACGATGGAGCCCCGGGCAGTGGTGCCCAAATCCGTATACGCGGCGGCTCTTCATTGAACGCGTCCAATGATCCGTTGATTGTTATTGACGGGATGGCTATGGACAATGAAGGTGTAAAAGGCCTTTCCAACAAATTGGCAATGATTAACCCGCAGGATATCGAATCATTCAATGTTCTGAAAGATGCCTCAGCCACAGCTATCTATGGTTCACGTGGTTCAAACGGTGTCATCATTATTACTACCAAAAAAGGACGTAAAGGCCAGAAACCTTCGGTATCTTACTCCGGAAGTGTCACTCTAAGTCAAAAGAAGAAAACGGTAGATGTACTTGACGGCAACCAGTATCGTCAGCTCATCACCAATTTATATGGTGAGGACAGCGATGCCTATCGCGCTATGGGGACAGCCAATACCAACTGGCAAGATCTGATTTATCGTACCGCCCTCAGCCACGACCACAACGTAACTGTATCCGGTGCCGTAAAGAATCTTCCCTATCGCGTTTCTGTAGGCTTCACTAACCAAGAAGGTGTCCTGAAAGAATCCGATTTCAAACGTGCTACCGCATCACTGAATCTGAACCCATCTTTCTTTGATGACCATTTGACCATGAATTTAAATGCCAAAGGAATGTATGCACGCTCCGCGTTTGCCGATGGCGGATCCGTAGGCGCAGCTGTCAAAATGGACCCAACCCAGGATCCTTATCGCTTTACTTCCGAATATCACAAAGCTCAGTTCGGCAGTGCGCTAGACCAAACATTGCAGAATTATGGCGGTTTCTTCCAATGGTCTTCTGCCGCATCATTGGGCGACTCCACGTGGCCGTTCATCTACAATAGTACAGCCGAATGCGCCAATCCGCTGTCCATGCTTGCCTTCAACACCGAAGTGGCTCACAGCCGTTCCTTTGTAGGAAGTGCTGACATTGATTACAAAATACACGGACTGGAAGACCTCCGTCTTCATTTATCTTTAGGAGCCGATATATCCAAAGGCCGTCAGGCACAAAACAAATCTACAGCTTCTCCGGGTGCCATGTATTATGGTTCTGTAGGCGGCGAGAGTATTCTGAAACGCAACCTTTCATTAAACGCTTACGCTCAATATTACAAGGATTTCAATGATAACCATCACTTTGACATCATGGGTGGTTACGAATGGCAACATTTCTGGAAAAGCACAAATAGTGATTATGTCGGACGTTATCCAATGACAAACGATGACCCCACACTGGCGGGGACAGAACGTCCTCACACTCCGTACGAATACAAGACTGACAGTTATCTGGTTTCCTTCTTCGGACGTGCCAACTATATCTTGATGAACCGTTACTATCTTACTGCTACAGTCCGTGATGACGGAACTTCACGTTTCAAGAATCATTGGGCATGGTTCCCGTCTGTAGCTTTAGCATGGAAAGCAAAGGAAGAAAATTTTCTTAAAGATGTATCTTGGCTGTCAGATTTGAAACTTCGCCTTGGCTGGGGTATGACCGGTCAGCAAGCCGGAGAGAAAATCAATAACTACAATTGGATTCCTACTTACTCGGTAAGCACAGGTACCAACGGTTTCTATCCGTTAATGGGCAATGGTACTTTGTACCGTCCCGACAACTATACTCCTGATTTGAAATGGGAAACCACTACTACCTATAATATCGGATTAGATTTTGGTATTATGGATCAAAAGCTGACAGCCAGCATAGATGCTTATTACCGTAAAACCGAAGATTTGCTGAACTATGCACCATTAGCGTCCATGGCCGGCTATAGAAATCAAGCATGGCAAAATATCGGCTCACTGGAAAATAAAGGTATCGAATTCGCCTTAGACTGGAAACCTATTGTCAACAATGATTTGATATGGACTATAAATTATAACTTAACCTACAATAAAAATGAAATTACCGATTTGAGCGGTGTTTCAGACAACGGTGCTCCTGTAGCCAATACCGATATCAAAGTAGGACAAGGTTCAGGTTTCTACCTACAATACAATCAGGTGGGTTATCCGGCTAATTCATTTTATGTGTATCAGCAAGTTTATGATAAGAAAGGTAATCCGATAGAAAATGCAGTAGTAGACCGTGACGGTGACGGTAAAATTACCGAGAACGACAAATATCTTTACAAGAATGCTGCTCCCGATGTAACTATGGGGCTTTCTTCTCGCTTGGAATACAAGAACTGGGATTTCGGGTTCTCATTGCGTGCCAGTCTGGGCAACTATGTATATGATGGAATCAATGCCGGATGGAGTAACATGAATCCCGGTGAGGTATGGTCCAACTCTTTGAACTATCTATCTAATCGTCCGGTAGACGCTGTTGCCAGAAACTGGCAAACTTACGAAATTACCGCCAAAGCTTCGGATTACTGGGTGCGCAACGCTTCATTCTTGAAGTGCGACAACATCACTTTGGGATACAGCTTTGCCAATCTGCTCAAGAACGGAAGTTATCGCGGTTTGAATGGACGTGTATACGGAACCGTATCGAATGTATTCACCATTTCGAACTATGACGGCATCGACCCAGAAATCAATAACGGATTCGATAACAATCTCTATCCGCGTCCTATCTCATTTATTATTGGTCTTAACCTGAATTTCTAATTCGCAAAATTATGCAGTATATGAAAAAATACATAAAGAATATCGTTCCTGCCACATTCATGATGCTGGCTTTAGGA
Source organism: Bacteroidaceae bacterium (assembly GCA_011959205.1). Taxonomy (GTDB): domain Bacteria; phylum Bacteroidota; class Bacteroidia; order Bacteroidales; family Bacteroidaceae; genus Phocaeicola. The sequence continues at coordinate 11,063 of BLLV01000273.1, read as the reverse complement.
GCAACCTCATGCATCGGAGACTTAGATGTAGACCCTATCGATCCGAACATTGATACCAATGTTGATTTAAACGGACTGTTCAACAAGTGCTACGCCAACATGGCATTGGCCGGAAACGGTGGAGCTAACGGTGACTGTGATATTGACGGTTTGGATGGTGGTACAACAGGTTTTATCCGCCAATTGTTCAATTCCAACGAGCTGACCACTGATGAAGCTATCTGCGGATGGGGAGACGAAGGTGTGGCCAGCTTCTGCTACAATACTTACAATGCTTCCCACCCGATGTTAAACGGATTCTATGCCCGTCTGACTACCGGCATCACCTATTGTAACCAATATTTGGCCATGGCCGGAGAGGCAGACGCCACCATGTCTGCCGAAATCCGTTTTGTACGTGCCCTGCACTATTTCTTACTGATGGATGGTTGGGGAAACATACCCTTTACATTGGAGCCAATGACCAAACCGGAACAAAAATCCAGAGCTCAAATGTATGAATGGCTTGAACAGGAACTGACCGGAATAGAAGCGGCCCTTTCCGAAGCTAAAGCAAAAAAATCGACAGATGCCGGTTATGGCCGTGTAGATAAAGCCGCCTGCTGGCTGCTGCTCTCACGCCTGTACTTGAATGCGGAAGTTTATGTAGGAACGGCCCAATGGCAAAAAGCAAAAGAATATGCCGACAAGGTAATGAAATCCCCCTATCGATTAAATACAGTGGGAAAAGGCGGATGGACTGCTTACCAAATGTTATTCATGGGTGACAATGGTGAAACAGACGCAGCTTACGAAGCTCTTCTGCCTTTGCTTCAAGATGGCCTTACAACCACCAGCTGGGGTACTTCTCTTTTCTTGATAGCTGGTTGTTTTGATGGTGAGATGCATGCAAATCCTAAAGACCTTGCAGCCACCAACGGAGTATCTGCACAAAACTGGGGAGGTAATCGCGCACGCCCCGACCTTATCCGTAAGTTCTTCCCACAAAACGATGCACCCGAATTACCCAGTTATGACATGTATGTAGCTGCCAAGGATGACCGTGCTTTATTCGACGGTGTAGGGCGCACGCTAAACAATGAAGATGTATCTACTTTCAAAAGTGGTTATGCTATTGCAAAGTTCACAAACTTCAAAACAGACGGTTCTGCCGGACACGATGCCACCTTTGCAGATACAGATTACTTCCTGTTACGTGTTGCTGAAGCCTATCTGACTTTTGCTGAAGCCGACGCCCGCCTAAACGGAGGAAAAACCACTAGTGAAGGGACGCAAGCTATAAACGATATCCGAAGCCGCGCTAACGCCTCCACCCGTGAAAATAGTGCTTACAGCCTGGATGACATTTGTGACGAATGGAGCCGTGAATTCTATTTCGAAGGCCGCCGCCGCATGGACTTAATCAGATTTAACCGTTATGGCGGCAACAACAATTACACCTGGCAATGGAAAGGCGGAGCATACGAAGGACGCAGTTTTGATGCACACCTGAATATTTTTGCCATCCCGACCAACGAATTAACAGCCAATTCAAATTTGGTTCAGAACCCGGGATACTAAAACTCTTGTTTTATAAACATTAAATGAAAATACAATGAATAAAATAATTAAATCATTTCTGTTCATCGGATTGGGACTGGGCATATTCACCGCATGCGATGACGACCGCGATTCCAACCCGACGCTGAATGCACCTACCGAGTTTGTCCTGAACACCCCGGTCATCAGCAGTGAAGTAGTCGATTTAGCCAATTCCTCTTCTATTGAGATATCCTGCTCACAACCCGATTATGGTTTCCCTGCCAATGTAGGATATTATGTGCAAGTAGCATTCGATGAAGCCATGACCGACTTTGTAGAAATAGGCAATGCCAATACCGGTACAAAAATCAGTATAGACGCACCTCTTTTAGCCAGTACACTTACGGACATGAAAGTAAGCGAAGGTGCAAGCGATGTTGATTTTCCAATGGATCTAGCTGTCTATATCCGCTTGAGAGCAGTCATGATGACCAGTGACAACAAGGTAATAGAAGGAACAGAAATACTGTCTAACACAGTGTCACTAGACAAAGTGCACCTACTCTTCTCGCTTCCTCCGGTCAATACTCCCGAAAATTTATATATCGTAGGCGGATTTAACGGATGGAACTGGGATACGGCAACCAAGATGATTCCTGTAAACGGCGCGCCTCATGTCTTCTGGTCTATGATATGGATAGACGATGCCGGCATCAAGTTCAACCAAAACAAAGCTTGGGATGGAAACGAGGCAGGATTCTCCGGCATGAACAGCATAAGTGGCGATCTGGCAGACAAGATCAAAGATAACGGAGGCAATATCGCCACTGATACCCCGGGATGGTATCTGATGATTGTCACTTCTTCCGTTGCCGGACGTAATGTGGTGTACGATGTACAATTCAACAAGCCGGAAGTATGGCTGATGGGACCTGTAGTGGGCAATAGCGACTGGACAGAACTGGCCGAAGGCTGGTCGTGCACCGTACCCGATGCTTTCGATGCTCCTTTCGTATCACCTGCCTTTGCAGCCAGTGTTCCGGGTGGTGACGGTGACGGCATACGCGCTTACGTAAAAATTCCGACTTTCGAATGGTGGAAGAGCGAGTTCATGGTATTCGACGGCAAAATCGAATACCGTGCCGATGGCGGAGACCAAGACCGGATAGCAGGCAAAGTGGGGCAACAACTTTACCTGAACTTTGCTACCGGTGAAGGTGAAATAAAATAATAACCTATTAAATTGAATAAAGATGAAAAATATATCAATCTATTCATTAATCGGTCTGACCGGTCTGTGCATGTTTTCATGCACAGACGATTACACCGACTGGGCAAATCCTCAAACTAACGAACAAGAAACCGCAATAACTATTCCCGAATTTTCGGCATCCAAAGTCGATGATATCAATCTGTCTAATCCGGGCAGTAGCATCAAATTGTTTACTCTGTCTAATGCTACGCTTCCCGAAGGATATACCTTAGGCAATGTACGAGTGGAATTCTCTACTGAAAAAGGCAAAGTAGGAGAACTGGAATCCAATACAGACGGAATGATTGACAGTCTGACCATACAGAAGCTGGTAGTGGAAAACTACGGGAAACGTCCTGCAGCACGTCCTTTCACAGCCCAAGTATATGCCAATGCCATCAACAACGGACAAGCATTACTAATCAATGCAGGTTCATTCGATGTAAACTTCACTCCTGCCGCACCATTCATTGACGAAGGCTACTATCTGGCAGGCGATATGTTTACAAAAAAAGACGATGCTGGCGAAACAATAGTGGATGGCTGGAGCACCGATGGCGTGATGGCATTCAACCATTCGGGAGCAGACGTGTATGAAGACGCCAAATTCACCATCGTATTCACCACAACTGCCGACAATCAATACTGGAAAATCATTCCGAAGAGTAACATCGAAGGAGAATTTTGGGGAAACGGCGTACTGGGAACCATGACCAACGGCGATGCCGCCACTGAAGGAACACTGACCACAAACAATCCGCAAGCCGGCATGATAGGCAAAGCCGCCATGTACAAAATGACATTGGACATGATGGAATACACCTACACCTTGGAAAAACTGGATTTCGCTCCTTACATCTATGAAATAGGTAACAATACATCATGGTCGGGCACTTGTCCACTGGTCGGAATAAACTTTGACGGCAAATACAGAGGATTTGCCTACTTGGACGGAGAATTCAAATACAGATCCAATACAGACAATTGGGATGGCAACTGGGGAAAAGCAAACGGTGATGCTCTGACAGGTACACTTAATGAAAATGCAGGAAACATCAACGCTCCGGAAACAGGATTCTATATGATGGAAGTAGATTTAACCGCTATGACTTACAAACATACACTCATCTCAAATATCGGAATAATAGGCAGTTCCACCCCATTCGGATGGGATGCCGATACTGACATGACCTACAACAAAGAAGATGGAAGTTGGAACCTGACCACCAACTTGACTGACGGTGAAATTAAACTTCGCGCCAATGACGGCTGGGACATCAATTGGGGCGGTTCGGTAGCCGAACCGACTTTCAATGCCGGAAATATCACTGTTACGGCCGGAAACTATACCATCAAATTCATCCCCCAATGTGATGGCATGAACAAGTTGACCCTGACAAAGAACTAATCAATACAAATACAGGATACGCTTCTTGTATTCTTCCTGTATTCATACTGACAAAAGGCGGTTTACGGCTTGCGGAATTTCCGTAATACAGTACTCCGCCTTTTTGTTTTACCCTTTATAAACAAAGACACCATGAAACGAATTTATCTCTTTCTGACAGATATATTGTTCCTCCTTTGTGTGGTATCTCTGTCACAAGCTTGTTCCGATGATTCCCCGCAAATACCGGATACTCCGACTCCCGAAGATCCTAATCCTCCTACCACCCTTTGGAAAGATGTCACAGCCGCCCCCGACAATTGGGACGGCATCAAGCGTGCCGACATCTCCTACCAATTATTAGTTTACTCCTTTGCAGATAAAGATGGTGATAAATACGGCGACCTCAAGGGACTTATCGATAAACTGGACTACATTGACAAACTCGGAGTGACAGCCATCTGGCTCTCTCCCATCCACCCTGCCATGTCCTATCACGGCTATGACGTGACGGATTATACCAAAACCAATCCCAAACTAGGCACAGAAGCCGACTTCGACCGCCTCATCACCGAAGCCCACAAACGCAACATAAAAATATACCTGGATTATGTAATGAACCACACGGGCAAAGACCATCCTTGGTTCAAGGAAGCTACTTCATCTGCCGACAATCCTTACCGTAGCTATTTTCTCTTCTCCCAATCTCCTCAAGCAGAAATAGCCGAAGGAAAGATAGCCATGATACCCAAAGGAGCATATGCCGCCAAAGAATGGTTTGCAACCTCTTCCGAAGATACAGAAGTAAAAGGTATCTATACATTCAGCCTCGATTGGAGCAAAGCCTCGCAACCTACCATCACAGTAACCCGAGCCGAAAAAGCCAATGCAGACAATCCTGACCCCGACACAAACGGAGCCAAATATCTTTACTTTGGCGATGGAGTATGCAAGAAATTCTATGACAAAGGGAACAACCGATATGAACTAACCACAGACTTCGCTTCCTCTTGGGGATTTCTAATCCGAACCAGTAACGATCCTTCTTGGCCTGCAGGAACTAAATACGGTGCAGCATCTGCTTCCCACAAAGTTACTTTGGGCACCGCATTCACTCTTGACAACAAAACAGCTGCCAATATTTTGTTCGATTCTATGAACTTATGGTATTATCACTCCCAGTTCGCCACAGACTGGTTTGCCGACTTGAACTATGGTGAAGTGGAACAAGCCGCCTCTTCCCCTGCTTACATAGCTATGACAGATGCCGCCAAACAATGGATAGACCGAGGTGTGGACGGATTACGGCTGGATGCTGCAAAACACATATACCACAATGCTACCAGTAACGAAAATCCCCGTTTCCTAAACATGTTCTACAAAGACATGGACACTTATTACAAGCAGAAAGGACATACGGATGATTTCTACATGGTGGGAGAAGTGCTGTCCGAGCACAACGAAGCAGCCCCCTATTATGCCGGGCTACCCGCCTTGTTCGAATTCTCTTTCTGGTATCGTCTGGAATGGGCTCTCAATAATGCCACCGGATGCTACTTCGCCAAAGACATCCTGAGCTACCGACAAGAATATGCTACCTACCGTCCCGACCACATTGCGGCAACCAAGCTAAGCAATCACGATGAAGATCGTGCAGCCTCCAAACTAGGAAAATCTGCTGCCAAGGAAAAATTAGCTGCCGCTGTCCTGCTCACCACTCCCGGTTCACCTTATATATATTATGGTGAAGAATTGGGATTATACGGCACTAAAGAAAAAGGAGATGAATATGTACGAGGCCCTATGTTGTGGGGAGACAGTTACACCACCGCATACACAGATAAAATAGACGCCACGGTAGTTTCAAACATAGCTGATGTAAACAAGCAGGCAACTAACGAGCACTCGCTGCTGAACACTTATCGGCGTTTCGCCCGTCTTCGCAATACTTATCCGGCACTGGCACATGGCATCATGACCAAACACGCCATGTTCAACGAATCAGGAGAAGGAGAAAAGAAATACAAAAGCATTGCTGCCTGGTATATGACCAAAGATAACGAAAAACTGCTAGTCATTCATAACTTCGGTAGTAGCAAAATAGAAATTCCCTTGATGGAAAAGCCAGAAAAAGCCATTGCTGTATCCGGACATGTACAAGAAAAAGAAGAAAGTGGAAATCAGTCCTTAAAACTGGACGGATATGCTTCAGTGATTTATCTATTAAAAAATAACTGACATACATAAAAATGCGTCAAAACTTCCATGGCATCATATAATCTGCCATAGTAGTTTTGACGCATCCTTCTTTCCAGAAAAAACGGCTATCTCTATAATTTTTGGATTTCTTCTTGGGATAATCCGGTAGCTTGCGATATAACCTCCACAGATACCCCCAATTTCTTAAAATTACGAGCGTTTTCTCTTTTTTCTTCAACATGCCCTTGTTCCAGTCCTTGTTCCAGTCCTTGTTCCAATCCTTGTTTCAAACCTTGCTCTAATCCTTGCTCTAATCCTTGCTCTAATCCTTGCTCCAATCCTTGTTTCAAACCTTGTTTCAAACCTTGCTCCAATCCTTGCTCCAATCCTTGCTTCAAACCTTGTTCCAAGCTTTTCTTGATATTGGTATTCAATACATTGTTCCAGTCCCGATAATTTTTCAGACTCTCCCAATATTCACTACGACGCTGTGGGGTGAACGCAGCAATTTCGGCGGCTTCAAAGAGCCGGTCAAATATACGGTTTTGCAAGGCTTGTGGCCTTTCCAACAGTCCTGCAAGATTGCGAAGCACAAACAGCCACTTGTCGAACATGGTTTCCAGCTCCTTCTCACTCTTGTTAAACTTAGGCATTTCCAAGTAAATGAAAGTGAGTTTCTCGTAGAACACTTCACGTGTATGCAGGTCCACCAGTTTCACTTCGTGATGAAAATGCTCCGGTTCACCATCGTCATCATTAAACCTAAAATTCAGTATGCCTACTACGTAAACACCTTTCAGCTCATAGTCCCATTCTCCTCGGGGAGCTTGCTCACGAATGGGGAAAGTGGCGTAATACACGCTTCGGTCTTTAAAGAACTGTTGTTCACCGCGTTGCATCTCCACCAAGATCTTCTCGCCCTTCTCGTTCTCACAATAGACATCGAATACGGCACGACGGTCGTACTCCTGCGTGCCTAGATGTTCCGTATTCAGGTAAGTGACATCCTTGATGACCTCCTTTTTAAAAAGCAGTGCATTCAGGAAACTGATGAGCAGCTCCTTGTTCATAGCCGTGCCGAACAATAACTTAAAACCGAAGTCGGTGTAGGGGTTGATGTATCTGTCCTGTATTCCTTCTGTTCCCATGCGATGTGAATTTAATGTTGGTTACCCGACAAAGATAGAGGGAATTATTCAGGTATACAATGATTTTCAGGAAAATAATTAACCACACGACCTTTCGCTTTCCGTATTCTTTCCAATACAATGAACACCAAGTCAGGATTACTCCTTTCAAATCCATTTCTATTTTTCTTTGGTTACCATTCATCACATCAAAACGCCCCAATGCTATATAGAATCATAAAATATCATCATTCAAGTTGTCATCCAGAAAAAACAAATTATTAATTTTCTTCTTTAGAGTTTGAATGTAAAAGTAAAAAAGCGGAGAAAGAATAACCGTTATCGGACATTCTTTCCCGCTTAAAAAAGTTTTTTTCCTATTTTGAAAGGAGATGCCCCAATCGAGGCATTTTCCTTTCAAAATGTTTTTTTACTTTATTGACTTGCTTATTCAGGTTTTACTACGAAGTTTGTCAATGTAACTTCTTGTTCGTGACCGAACCAGTCAACTAAAGTAAACTTCAATGTAGAAGGAACGTCGGCAGCAGGTCTTACAGCGGTTACAACCGGAGTGAATACAAATCCATTGTTGTATGTTACAGTGAAATATTCACTCAAACCGGAAGCAGAAACTAATTTCACATCCTTGATCGCTTCATATTGTGTCATTCCGTTTGCGAAGTTATAAACTTCACCAACTTTCTTCACATCAAAGAAGTCACCCAAAGTGATATTATCATTAGAACCATAGATCAGATTTTTCTTGATAGCAACTTTCTTCGCATCAAATTTGTTCCATGCTACTGACAAGTCTTCCAGACAGTTCAGCTTGATCTTGAAGTTCTTATCTGCCGGAGCCTTAACAACATAGTTGTAACCATTTTCTGCATTTTCAGAAGAAATACCTTCGTAAGTGAATGAAACTGTTACATCATAAGTTCCACCAATCAGTTCGAATGCCACATCCTGATTCCATGTCGGCAATTGCAAACGATAGTTGCCTTGACCGTTAAACGCTTTGTAACCCTCAAGGTTAGCAGCATTTTCGATAGCTTCACATTCGAATGTGTACTTATTTTCTGTACCATTCCAAATGCTTTCACCATCTACATCATATAAGCCATTGAATACTTGTGTCAAGTCATAAGGCATACTCCAGTTTTCTCTTGTGTATTGATCAACTGTTACATGTACACCATTCTTCAACTGACCAGCCTTAGCAGAGAAGATTTCAGGGAATCCAGGCATTTCCTTGGTTACACTCAAAACTACATTCTTAACAAGTTGTCCCTTAGCATTCTTGATAGATAGAGTTCCATTGTAAGTACCGTTATCTTCATAGTTATTAATAGCATCAGAGAAGCTCAAACGAATTGCAACAGCATTATCAGAGAAGGTTGTATTACCATCCTTATCAATCCACTGACATCCGATATTGTTCTGAGTCGGATTATTTTCATAATCAACAGACCAAGATACAGATGTTCCCCGAGTTTTCAGCAATGCTATTACATCAGCGGGCAATTCTACAACATCAGAGAGTTTATTATAGTCGTTATTAACAGCATTCCATGTCGGAGTCCAAGTAGTAGAAAGAGCCACTTCCTTAATTTCACCAACAGTTACGTAGAATGCTTTACCATCCGGGTCAACCAAAGCACCGTTCTGGTTTACAGCATATACACGGAAACCGATGATATCACCTTCTGCAGAAGCATCTTTGATATTCAAAGTCAACTTCGAATCAGTAGTGATTGTGTTCAGACCTTCGATATTTTTGCCGTATGCATTCCATGCTACAAGTTCAGACGGAACACTTTCTACTGCACGGTATGAGTCCAATACTACATAGAAACCATAGATACCCGACAATTGTACCGGAGTATAATCCAATTCAACAGTAAACGGTTCGTTTACAGCAGCTGTAAAGAATGCCTCACCGTTTCTGTTATCGTATCCAGAATAATACGCATCAACCTTATTTCCATTCGGAAGAGTTATTTGACCACGTTTGTTTGCATCAACATGAGTAAATGAACCATCTTTCTCAACACGTTCAGCTACTCCCTGTACTGTTTTGGTATTCCATGCATAATCATACAAAGGAAGTCCGTCTTCACCAAGAACGTATGTAGGATCATAATTTACAGTTTTATCTTCCGCATACATGAAACGGTTGCGAATATTCCCATGATATGTATCATTAACCTTGAACTTCAATTCATATTGCGGTGCATAATCTGAGGCCAAAGTCAAGCCATAGGCACTAGTCACATAGCGATCTGTTTCTTCAGTAGGATTATCCTTTACAGCAACAGCATATAAAATATCTTTCAAGTTGTTGAGTTCTACTTTAGTCAGATCCTTGTTGTAACCAAACTTAGCGGCAGCCATGTATGCTTCTTCCGTATAATTTGTCTTGTTCAAGCTGAATTTCACTACCCATAATCCGTTAGCCGAGATGCCACGGGTAGCCATTCCTTTGAACGGTTTCACTTCATCCACTACTACCAAGTTGCCCAAGCTACCCAGTTCAGTGTTAACGAATGATACTTGTTCCGGAGACAGCACAGCATTGCTAGGAGATACACGAATCAAAACAGAGTCAGTCAGGAATGCACGTTCTCCTTTCTTGAATTCTTTCTGATTGGCTATAACATACAGAGAAGCTTCTCTTTCGTCAGCACTTCCTTTACCGAACACGCGGTCTTCTTCTGCCAAAGTGGTACGAAGATCCATCACACTAGAAGAACCTTTGATAATCATTGAGTTTGTATTCTCAAAGTCATAGTTCACAATTTCCACATGAGTAACAGCCTTGCTGATAGCAGCTTCGATCACAGCAAACTGTGCACCTGCAATTTCAGTTACCTGTTCCGCAATCTGCTCAATCATGTCTTCAGTCAGCTGGCCGGCTTCAATGTCTGCCAGTTTGTCCTTCAAAGCTTTTACAGCTTCTTCGTTTGCACCTTTGTATTCTTCCAAAGCTTTCACCTGAGCTTCCAAAGCGGCTACCTTTCTACCCTGTTCCAGCACTGTTTCATTCAGTGTAGCAATAGAAGCAGCCAAAGTTTCATCAGCTACGCCCAATGCTTTCAACGCATCTTCCGTAGTAGTCTTGAAAGCTTCCAAAGTCTGGATGCGTCCCAAAGTCTGGGTCATGGATGCTTCGATAGCGGCCACTTTGGTTTTCAATGCTGCCGCATCTTCCGTATTGGCTGCGATAGCTGCCTGAAGTTCCGACTTCACATCTTCCAATTCGGCTTTTGCTGCTGCGATAGCTGCTTCCTGAGCTGCCAAAGCTGCCTGTTGGGCTTCAGTCTTTGCGTTAGCGATTTCTGCCTGCAAACTGCTCTGGGCTGTCTGCAAGCTGGAGATAGAAGTCTCAACAGCAGTCACCTTAGAAGTAAGATCTGACTTTTGAGAGTCGATTTGTTCCTGTAAGTTCTTGATGTCGTCATCGTAGTCTTTACAAGACACAAATGTTCCTGTAGAGGTAACCATCAGGGCACCGAACAGGACTGCACTTAAAAACTTTTTGTTCATAATAGAAAAACTTTAAATTTATAAATTTAAA
>BLLV01000272.1 GCA_011959205.1 Bacteroidaceae bacterium | reverse complement strand
TTATCCCACTAATTTGCTACGTGCTTTTGCGGTAGTTTGCTCATGGAGAATACTAAGGGCAAAGATAGTTTAATTGTAATTGAATCGCAAGCTAAAAATAATAATGTTAGATATAAATCATTCTATTCATTAGAATCGAGCATGGTAATACCGTATTTTGTTTCCCAAAAAGAATTTAAAATAGATTTATTTTCTTCCTTTATTACAAATTCTTTCTCGCTTTGAGATAAATCACAAACACCAAAATTGTTAATATAATTTCCGTCAATAGAAAAATATCCTGCCGAGTAAGGTTTACTTGTTTTTCTAATATAGTACCAAAATACTGTTGATTCCATTAGTTTTTTTATTATTAATAAATCATTCACAGAATTACCTAAAATAGCTTGACCGTTATAATATAAAAGATTCTCATCAACTTCAATTATGCAATTTAGATAGGAATTCGTCATCTTTGGAAAGAATAATTTTACACTAAATTTTTCAAGAGACTGTGTTCTACCATATGCAAACCAATTTTCGTAATTACCGTTTCCTTTATCTCTTTTATCTAATTTTTGTCTATTAGCTAGAAGATATTTGTATGTGTTTGGGAAATTATTTTTTAATTCTTCTTCTTTCATTAAATTGGGCTTTTTATGATTGGTGTACGGAAAAATAATTTTAGCTTTTACCTCATTAACAGATTTGACGTCTTTAAGTCTATTTGAATTGATTATATCTTTACATATATCTTTTTCTATTTTATAGATATTCCCACTTCGTTCTTTCAAATAGTAAAAATAAACATCTTCTTTGATTGGTTTAAATATATAGATACTATTTTTTAAAGTTGCAATACCATGTCTTGTTTTGTAAAGTTTGCCAAAAGGAGTGCCTGTTTGCTCTATTTTTCTGATTATATCATCTTCTTGCAAATTCCATCCTTTATTGCAATTAAGAGATACATATTCTATATGTTTAAATTGGGGTATAGAATTTATATCATTCTTATTGATTAGTACATATTTAATACAATTACATGTGATATTTTTGATTATACAAATACAAGTATATGTGTTTTTTGAAGCAAATATTTGAGATGAGCCAAAGTCGATTATGTCAAACTCTAATTTTTTTTCTTGAAAGTATTTTCTTAATAGTCTTCCGTTTAAACTTTTAAAAAAAGTATTCATGGTTATATAGCCAAGAATTCCATTACTTTTTAAGTTTTCTATTCCTATTTGAAAAAATGGAATATATAAATCTGTAAGTCCAATATTGCAAGTGTCCCAATTCTTTAATAATACTTTAGTTTCTTCATTTAAATTTCTATATCTTACATAGGGGGGATTTCCTACAATCACATCAAAGCCTTGAAAGCCATTTATAGTCTTGTCCCATTTAAAAGACAGAGCATCTCCTGTGTATAATTGAAAGTCGAATATGGGTATATCTTCGCCTTGTGTTAAAGCTAGTAGGGACAAAAGAAGTTTTGATCGTGTTATTGAGTAAGGTTGTATATCTAGTCCAAAAATGTGTTGCGAGAAAATCTGACTAAAAGTCAAATCAGTATGTTGCTTGATTTTTTGAGCTACACTGAAAAGGAATCCCCCACACCCACAAGATATGTCTGCTATTTTATATCCATCCATATTAGTGGGAATATACTCAAATGCTCTGTTGATTATAAAATCTCTTATGTATAGTGGTGTATAAACGGCACCCGTCACAATCCTATCTGCAGGTGAAACTACAAATTCAAAAAGATTTATAAGATTCTCTAGTGTTAATTCTATATTTTGATCTTTAAGAGCTATCATAAATAACTCCAAATTTTTGAATTCTTCTTTTTCCTTTTCTTTAATAGAGTATTTTTTTAATAATTTATTTCGTTTTACTACTAAACCATTTTCCTTTATGAAAGCTGAAACAAAAAGCTTGTCAATGAAAAAAGGATCTGAAATAAAATCTTTTTTCAAAAGTTTGAAAATTTCGTTATTCATTGATTTGCTCTTAGATATTTTTTATAATCGTCATACTCAAAAGATAATTTAATATATAAATCCCTTGCTCTCAAATTCCCTGTTTTTTCTATTATGGTCCTCAATTTATGCATTCTGTCTTCCAAATTATCTAGCATCCAAATTAACCTATACCGACATAGATACATTTTCATTTTAGAATGCATATAACTAGCTACCGGAGTAATAGGAATGATTGCTCCAATATTATCTCTCTGGAAATGGGTATTATAATCTTCATTGCAAGGATCAAGATATGTTCCTAGATCATCAGACTTTAGTATATTGACATAAGAACAACAGTACACTAAGTTTTGATAATCTGTTTTTAGTAATGGATTTTGTGGATATTTCTTCCATGGCTTAAAATGGTCGATATGGAAGTTATTCATTCCTCCAAACCAAAAATCAGAGCAATCTGTATATCCACATCGATTAAAAAAATCTTTTGCTAAATATGGCTTATAGCTCTTGTAGTTAGCGTATTTCTTTACACATGTCCTTATTGGTTGTTTGTCTCTAAAATTCATCATTCGTCCTCCCTAATTTCGTCTAGTAGTTTATCAACTGCAGAAATTAGATCACTCAATTTATCTGAATTAGAAAGAGTTTTAAATTCTTCTGGTATTGAGCATCTCTTATCAATAGAATTTTCTAAAAAATGATCAAGTTCAATTAATCTTTTTTCATCGTTGATATCAGCATGACCTGATTGTCTCAATTTAATTAGTTTTTGCAATTCATCCTCTGCATTTCTTATTTTGGATTTGTAGTGATTGATTTGATAAAGAACTCTGTCTAGAAACTGAGCTCTTGCCTTGGATTCTTTTTCGTCTTTGTATAATATATTCTTTATATATACAATATTCACATCTTCGCTTTCACTTATAGCTAAATCATCAAAAGCGGTCATTACAAAACACGGAAATGCTTCTCTCATATTTTGAAAGGCTTGCACTAGCTCTGTTCCATTGTAAGGAACATTGTATTTTATGGATTCCCTAGAGTCATTAAGCTTAAAGTCTGTAATAATCGCATCTGGATTTATTTTGATTATACAGTCTATCATTTCATTTAAATCACCCAAAGGAAGCTGAGTTAAAGCTGTGATATTTCCTTTTTGAGTGGAAGCTTCAATGTAATCAAGAAAATCATCTAATGTTTCTTGTTCTTCATCTATGAATAAAATTTTGTATTTCATATCAATTTTCTTGTTTCTTGTATTTTATAGGAAAAGTTATTCTCACTCCAAAACCAAATTCCGGATATAATAGTTTCACAATACCATCATTTTCTTTAATTATTGACTTAACTAACCACATCCCCAGCCCGGTTCCCTCTTCTTCACCCGTATAAGGATTGCGCCTAGTTGTGAATAATGGATCAAAGATTTCATCAGGATTTACTATATCGGGAGATAGTCCAGGTCCATTATCTGTATAATCAATAATTATCTCTTTAGAATTAGTACTAACTTTTATTGTAATCAGCCTGTCTCTATTTTCTCTCAACAAACTAAAAGCCTCTACTGAATTTACTAGGAGATTGTTAAATATACTATCAATATCAATTTCAAAAATCCTTAGATCAATATTTTCAATATTGTCTATATCTAAGTTGACACCTCTACCGTCAAGAACTGTGGACCAGTCATTTTTAAAATTAGTAAAATAGCTTCTAAGAAAAAGCTGTTTTCGTTTCCTTTTATCTTTCCTTGCTGCTCCTAACGAAAAATTTAACCAATTTTGAAGCTTTAAATCTTGCTTTTTAAATCTTTCAAGTTGATTGAATGGATTCTTCCTAGGTTCCATATTTTCATAATCAGTCTCTGCTATTTTTTCTAAAAGTAATTGCTTAAGCTTTTCCGTTCTAGATGTTAACACATCATTCAGTTTGCTTAAATCATGGCTAAATGAGGCTAAAACTATGCCACTACTAGCTAATCCTCTTAATACTTTCTGCTCTTCTTTCAGCTTTTCTATTTGCTCTTCCTGACTTTCAATATGGCTAGCTAATATCTCTTTTTCTTTTTCATTAGCCTGTTCTTCTTTGTTGTTTGAATTGTTTTCATTGCTTTGTTTAGAGCCTTTTTCTTCTTGCTGTTTTTTTCTTTCTCTGCTTTGCTCCATTATTCTTTTTGCCAATTCATCAGCTGCCTTTTTGTCTCTTTCAGGACCATATTTAATGCGATCATATGCAGTCATTTCCCTAGCAATATAGGAACGGTCTTCCTCAAAAACATTTATTATAGACGCTAGAAGTTGTTTAAATATTTGAAAAGTTTTATTATCTTGCAATCCTTCTCGACTAGATTTATCCTCAAAATTAACATTTGTTAGTCTTGATATTTTTATTGCACCTGCAACATTTTCAGGTTCAACTCGATATCCGCCATCTTCTTTAGCGATACCAGCAGGACTTTTGGCTTTTCGATTTCCTAGTCCTAGCCAATCAAAAGCAACATCTTTGCTCTCTCCATAGGGTCTTACTCTAAAATTATCTCTAAATAATTTTATTCCTCCAAACTTTTCAAGCCATTCTTTTCGATTATTCGTTTGAATTTTCTTATAAAAAAAGCGATTGGCATCTGGAGTTGAATAGGTTCTTTTCAAATAATAGAATGTAAACTCGAAAACTCCAATATCATCAAAAACATGATCTTTGTCTTTTGCTGCAAAACCAGGCATTAGCTGTGAGAATGTTTTATTTATTTCCCATTCACCTTTCCTAAAAAACTCATAGGAATATGGAGGCTTTTGCATGTTGGGGCTTTTGAATAAATCTTTAGGTATCAGATCTATATCATATTCATTTCGTATTAATTTGATATGTACATTTTGATATTCGTCTGCCTTTGCGATGATTTTATAATCAAAATCATCGCAAATTGAACTAAATATTTCACCATATTTCTCCGGTGTTAATGAGCTGAAAAGATAAATATCAAAGCCACCACTTTCTTTAGGCGGCACAAGTACCTCTAAATCAGAGAAAACTTGTTCAACATAAAAGTCTTCCCAATTATCTCTTAAATCGGTAATTTTTAATATTGTGCCATATTGAAAATTTTCTTCCGTTTTTATTATAGAATAGGCACTCTGAGGTAAAATTTTATCTATATAATCTTTTAGATATTTATCTTTGATCCCTGTTAATTCAGCACTAACATTCTCTATTGTCTTAAATTCTCCTTCAAAGTCTTCCCAATTAACAATCCATCTATAACCATTAAAGCCATTTTCATTATTCAGACTATTTATATGATATTGCGGATTAAAGATAGTGATCATTTCACATTTACTCCCCAATTTGTCAAGTGCAAATCGTCCTATCCCTTTGGCACCAGCTTTAACTCGTCCTGTTTTTGTGAAATAGTCATGTGATTTATTATCTGTTCCAATAGTCATCCAATGTTCTTGAATAATATCTTGTGTCATCCCTTCTCCTGCATCAATAATATATAATGAAGATAAACTGGATATTATTTTTCTAAAATTCGAATATACATCTTCTGGAATATTCTCTTTTAAAATATATGTTCCCTTTTCTTCTGTTTCTATATAAATATTATTGATTAATTCAGATGAAATTCCTACTCTAATTAGATAATCTAAGTGAGCCCTATCTACTTCATTATGAATTGTTGAATATAGATTATCAAAATAAACGATACATAGTTTACTGTCTGCATCATATCCGTTTTTGACAAGTTCTATGATTGCTCCTTTAGAAGTTGCAATATTTTCTCGTCCTATCAGTCGGGCTGTCCTTGCCGAAACTTTAAATGGTATTTTGATATGATTTTCCATATTCTTCTTTTCAAATTCTTATAATATAGCAAAATTAGTAATATCCTAGGTAAAAACAGCATCTTTGATGAAAAACTTCATAGAGCAGTATGGATTTGAGCCTTACTTCTGCAATCTGTTGAATAGATTGCCTTATACTTAATTCATATACTGTAGGTGGTAAGCTCAGAAGACTTCTCTTTTCAGGAAAAGAAATAGAAATTTTAAATCCTTTACTCATATTTGTACTGTAATTATTTGATATTTACAGCTTTATATTTGGATGTGCCTTTTTATTCTTGTGTTTGGAGGCTTGTTCTTTAGGGAGATCTTCACTGTGTGGAAAATCTATTATTGATGAAGTAAGAAAAAACTGAGAACTGAATGTTTGCCCATTTTCCTTTTGGAACAATGTATGAATGGAAGTGTTATTTTCTTGTTTGACTGTAATATAAGTATCCTTATTGGTAACTTGATTCTTTGATTCTTTGTTTTTGTGATTGATAGAAAGCCCGTTTTCTTGATTGATAATAATTTTTCTTTCATTGAATTGAAATTCTTGCTCTTGCAATTTTTTCTGTTCGGATATAGTGCTGTTTTTCATAGTATTGTAATAGTTGAATGATTCTATTTGTTGGCGATTGTAATTGAATAGTTTATCAAATCCTTGTTCTACTTGTCGGAACAAGTTTACACGGTCAAAACCTCCTTTGATTATCCCGTTCTTGGTATTCTTATGATTGGTAAGTGGTGATAACTTCTTTTTATTGGCTTGGTCTTTTCGGCTCACAATCAAATGACAGTGCATATTTAGTTCATTATCAGAACGACTACGGTCAAAATGAATCTTGCCATAGAACTTTATATCCGATGCTGATAGTTCTTTGTTGAAGTTCTTGGCATATTCAGGAATAAATACCTCACGAATATAAAGTTTCATGGTTTCGGCTTGCTCCTGCTCTGTGTTACCCATCGTTCGGAGTTCCTTTTCCGATGGGCTGACATGAATAGCATAAAATTTAGCATCCGTCTTTAGGAGTTGCCTGATATTACCATCTATATCTTTAATGACCTTTGATTTGTAGATCTTATCATCTGTCAGATTGAAAAAGCCTTCGGTATAGATACCCTTTTCCATCCGTTCTAAATCTTCATGTTCAAGGTAGTTGGCTAATTGTCTGCTACTTCCAGTATTATTATATGTTCCGTTTGATGATAGGGCAAAATCTATATGCATGGCTCTATGTATTTATTAGGTTAGTAATTTCAGTCTTTATGCTCTCTTTCTTCTTGCTATCCATCATACCACAAACAGAAAGTTCTGAATAGAGTTGTACCAGTTGAAGCAGCTTTTTATAATCCCGTTGGTGTATCTGGTAGAGTGCGTTTATTTGTTTGGACTGGTTGTTTATCACATCGGCATGATTACAGAATTGTTCGCTTAACTTTTTAAGTACGGCTATGTGTCTTTCCTGACTAGCTCCTAGTTGAGAGAGAATAAGAGTTTCCAAAGTTTTGCCGATAACATCGAAACGCAAAGCGATAGAATTTGTAGCTCGTATCATAGGATTCAGTTGTTCTTCCTCATAGTGACGGATGAAGCGGATAATATCATCCTGCCTCTTATTTATTTTCGCCAGTTCTGATTTTACAGATTCAGGAGTTTCGGATGGGTTGATATGTGCCTTGTCTATATACCCGAATGCCAACTTTACAACTTCACTCTTTTTCAGCGAATAGCGTTTGCATATTTTTTCTACCAAAGTTGCCGTTTCTTTGTCTATGGAAATGGTAGTGAATATCGTTTTTCGACTGCTATTGGGCATGATAATTACTTTTTTATAGAAATATGAATAGATAAATACTTGATAATAAGCGTTGCAAAGAAAATGCTTATTACAGGTGTCATTACAGCGTGTTCTTGTAACACGCTAAAGCCGAAGGCTTTGCCCCGCAGGGCAAGAGGGAAGAACAGGACTTGTCCAGTTCCCTCTTGCTCGATTTAGTGAAGCGGTTTCTACTAAATCGGGGTGGTTACACAAAGTGATAGCTTAAACACAAGCTTCTTTCCTCTGCTGCATTTTGCTGTCAGAGTTTGTTTTCTAATTGATTGGCTTTTTCAAACTGTTTATAAGTTTGATAATCGGCTCGTTCACGTACAAAAGCTCTAATATCGCTAGCCCGATAGTAGGTTTTATGCCCAATAGTAAAGTAGGGGAGCTTACCTTTTAGTCGATAGCGTTGTAAAGTTCTGAAAGACACTTTTAACAGAAATGCTAAATCCTGATTATCAAGTAATCGTTCATTTTCTTCTAATACCTGATCGGTATTGATAAGGGATTTTAAGTCTTGTCCTATCTCAGTGAGTTTCTTAGATAGCTTCTCCATCCATTTATCGAAGTTTTCGTTGTCTATATACATTTTGCTTCATTTTTTAGTTTAACATTATTGTTCTCAATCGATTGATGAAGCAAAATTCAGTAAAACAATGTAGGAGAAAAAGAGGAGTAGTTACCTACTCCCCGAAAAGATATTTGCAAATATCTGAGAATAAACAGTTTGCACAAATATCTTTTTTGATCTTTATCGGTTCTTACGTTTTCGATCCTCTTTAATGATAGCATTTCGTAAGGCATCCAATGTTTTGGTAAGGTTGTACGGCTTGCGGGTAAATACTTCACCTACCTTATCGTAAATACTTCCGAATTTTAGATTGAAAAGCTGCTCAAAGCCACGAGCTAAACGAACTTCTGGGACAGGTTTTCCATCTTCGCCAACGATTTGCTCCTGTAGAAACAGAGCTAATACGATTTCTGCAATGCCAATAATCCCCAAGTCTTTTGACTTAGGGATTACATATAGGTCGGACTTGAACGCTGTAGGAATAGATAACTTAAATTGTTCTGGATAGTTAATTTTTAAGTTGATTAATTGTAGCTCGGCATCAATTGTCGATAACGCTTTGTGGACATAGAGAATTTTAAGCGCATTTTTCCCCCTGCCCACATTGATATAACTCTTTTAGGGGTACTATCTCAATACGGGTGAGATTTAGCATCCGAAAGATATAGGAATAATCTTCTGAATTGCTAATAGCGACTATGTGCTTGACAAATTCTCCATAGGCATCTTGCATTTCTGTGTTAGTAACTTCTTGTGAAGTTTTAGACAATAGCTCAAAAAACTTCATTTTCAATAACTCATTCATAAGCATAATTTTTAGATAGTGAATAATATTAATTCGTATAATCATAAATTCAATATGCTTATTTAGGTACTATACTTTTTATATCTTCGGTATTTATAGTATCAATTTTAGGAGAAACTATATTTTTATGCTGTACCTATTATATAATATGTAAATCAGTCCGCCAGAAAGAAATATAGTTGGTAGAATAAACCAATAGTTATTACTTATTAGAAACTTGGCTATCCAAAAAGAAGGGAAAAATGAAAATACATATTGGGTACTATCTGTAATAACAAAAGGTATTATTAATCCCACCATAACTAAAGCAGATACTTTTGCAAGTGCCATACCTTCTACTTTATTTCCCGCATATGCCAAAATAATCATAGCAGCCACAACGCTTAGTATTGTAGCCAATATTGATATTATAAATGTAGTCCATAATGACATATCTGATACAGAACAAAAAGAAAGCAGTACGAAAGAAACAATGGCTGCAAATAAAACAGGAATAAGCAATCTTGATATAAGATACCCCTTCTTACCAAGTGGGGTAATTGTGATATACCTGTTGATTTTCATGTCTGTTTCATCTAATACCACTAAGACCGAAGCGAAGCAAATCATGTAAGGACACATAATTGCAAGGAATAAATCCAATATCGGATAATATAGGCTGAAATCCTTTAGCATCGGATAATGTTGTACAATTAAAGGGAAAACAAACCTATATATTGCTGCTAATATTAGCGGGATACATATTATTGCAGATAACATACCATCTGAGAATATGTTTCTGATAAACATTTTGAAGGAAATAATATTCTGATTCATAATTATATCGTCATCATTTTTTTTACTGACAGACAAGAAAAAATATACATTGCAATACACCAAATGCTTATTGCTATTAGAGATATGACACTGATATTTCCAGACATAAGTTCTATAAGACTTATACTTGGATGTAATAGCATAGCTCCCGATTTATAGCCCATTGTATAAACAGATATGGGAGCTACAGATATTATTAAAGTGGGAACCATAATCAGCATAAAATTATTCATGGTTGAAATAAAAGCAGAAAGTGATATTCCAACCAGTGTGAATAATGCTGAACCTAACATAATTCCAACAGCAAGATGTATGTAAGAATGTTCCATGCCTGAGAACAATGCGATGAGAACTCCACTTAGCAAAGAAATTAGTCCAATGGAAATTACCTTTGACAAAATGTATGCGTGTATTGATATGGGCGAAACAGCTAATGCCTGCATTACTTTTTCGCTTTTCTCGAATAATATTATTGCTCCCATAAACATTAATCCGATCAGTACGGGATCTGAAAATATAAGGGTAGTTGTACATAGTTCTTTCCACGGCATAGGAAGAATGCGCAATACTGTAATATACACTAGTGTAAATAATGTATATAGGACATAAAAACCATATTTGTATTGTTGCCGAATATCGCCTAGTATTAAACTTTTAAGCTTCATAGTAATTTCCTCCCTGTTATTTCTGAGAATATATTGTCTAATGTTGGCTCATTGCTATGTATTGATAATAAGGCATTAGCTTGAATCAGAGATTGTAGCTTTTTATCTGTACTTATTTTGTCAAGTGCGATTGTAGTATTTAATTCTTTTTGATTCTCCAAATATGAATATGTTACTTCATTATAACGCCTTGACATGATAAGATTATGAGGAGTGTCCATAGCTTTAATGTTGCCATCAACAATAAATGCTACACGATCACAAAGTTCGGTTGCATCGTGCATATTGTGAGTAGTCAGAATGATTGTTACTCCTTTATTTTTAAGATCAAGAATAATGTTTTTCATCACTTGGGAGTTTGAAGGATCTAAACCAGATGTTGGCTCATCCAAAAATAACACTTTGGGCTGATGAATAATTGATCGGGCAAAGTTTAATCTGGATTTCATACCTTTAGAAAAACCTGCCACTTTCTTATTGGCATGTTGTGATAGTCCAACCATTTCTAATAATTGTTCGACAGGAATCAGCTTACAGTCATATAAAGAACCAAAGAATTTTAAGTTCTCCAATGCGGTGAATTTCTCATAAAAACTAGGGAATTCAAAATCGACACCAATACTCTCATAGAACTGGTCAGACTTATTTCTAATTTCATTATTATTAATAGAAACACTCCCCTTATATTTAGGGAGCATACCTATTAATATCTTTTGAAGAGTGCTTTTTCCTGCTCCAGAAGGTCCTAAGAAGCCAAATATTTCTCCGCTTCTTACTTGAAAATTCATATTCTCAATAAATGGTAGTTGAGAATAACTAAACGATAAGTTTTTTACTGTAATCATAATTTTTAAATTTTATATCGTATGACTAAAATTGTTTATATAGTCATATTGTAAATTCAAAGTATCGCTATGTAACATATTTGCACATAGTCAGTTGATATTATATAATCTTGTTGTATTGGATTAGTCTTTAAATAGTTGCTGTACTATTCCCCTAACTATAAACTTGAAAACTTCATTGTAAATATCTGTTCCAATTGTTTTCTCGTTTAGAATAGTCAAGAATGCAGCTCTTAAAGCCCCTGCAAATACTTTTGTATCAATTGATTTACTTTCTGGAATAAAATTCAGTAATTCGTTTGCTAACATGACATCATCATCTACGTGTTTTGAAAGTACTTCTTGAGGGAGCTTTCTATTTAGATATTCCACATCACTATTAACGAAGATAGATACAAAGTATGGTTTGTTGTTGATTAGCAAATCAGATATAATATCTGTCAATGTATCAACCGTAATATTATTGGTATGCTTATTTATGGCATTAAGAAATTCTTTTTCCAATTTCTTATGATAGTCTATTATTGTATCGAAAAAAAGAAGTTCTTTTGATGTATAGAATAGATAAAATGCTCCTTTAGAAATATTGGCATATTTAACAAGCTCATCTACAGAAGTTTTACGTACCCCTTGTTGCTGGATAAATAGCAAAGCTCCTTCTTTGAGTTTATCCTTTATAAGTTTTCTTTCGTTGTCATCAAATGCTTTTGCCATACCGTGTGACTATTTTGTTATTATTGGTCACTGCAAACATAAGCGTTATTTTTGAATTGACAAAGAAATATCGGTTTATTTTTCTTTGTTTCTATATGATCTGCCTAAATCAATGAGTATTTCGTCTATAAATCATTGTATTATGTTGCCACGATAAGTACATATTAAGTCATTAAGAACTTTACTTCGCCACTTTCGGACAGTTTTGAAAACGGCTCATGATTCTTCTTTTATTTGCCGATGAAAATAAAATCGACACGTTTTATAAACCTTTTAAAATTGAAAGTATGGAAGTAGTAACTATTGAAAAGAGAACCTTTTCGTATGTCTGCGAGAGGTTCACGGAGTTTGCCAAACGGATAGAAAGTTTGTGCAGCACTCATACCCAGAAAGTAGAAAACTGGCTGGATAGTCAGGAAGTGTGCCTGTTGTTAGGCGTTAGTAAGCGAACTTTGCAGTATTACAGAAGTAGCGGAAGATTGGCTTATTCTCAAATTGGTAGTAAGATTTATTATAAGACTTTCGATATTGAAAGAATTATTGCAGACAGTGAAACGCAAAATCAATCACCCAAACACCCCACGTCTTATGAAAAGAATTAAAAAAGATTATCCGTTTTTCAACCTGTTTTCCATTGTTGGCACATGGGAAAGCATTAATCTGAATCCTACGGTTATCATCTATCGGAGCGACAAAGAGTACCTTCTTTCTATTATATATGTATCGGAAACAACCAAACAGGCTTCACCTGCTACTTATGAGATACAGCAAGATGGTAGCCAGTATTTTATTGCCCCTGCATCCAAACGGCTCTATGTAGATTATGATCCGGCAAAAGACGTACTTAACATTTCGTCTTTGGGTCACTATCTGCGTAACTAACCGGCTATCTAGCCATCTTAAAATCAATATTTCAATAAAACAATCTTTCAATCATGGAACTAATAAATAAAGATACCCCACAAGTCAAAGAATTTATTTCTTCGCTCGATTCGATGCTGAATGGTATTGAATCTATTGTAAAGCACTACAAGCCCCACCTGAATGGGGAACGCTTTCTTTCTAATAATGAGGTTTCCAAGAAACTGAATGTCAGTTTGCGAACCCTGCAAGAATGGCGAGATATAGGACTAATTCCCTTTATCCAGATAAAAGGTAAAATCATCTACCGTCAGAGTGATATTGATAAACTGCTCCAAAAGCACTACTTTGAAAGTTGGAAAGAGTAACCTGCCAAGCCCAAAACATTGTTTTTCGGAATTTAGTTTGAATCATTGACTTTCCCAGTGAAGTATTTAGTCTGTGCAAGTCTTTAGATGAAAATACGCTCGAACATAGTGAGAGGAAGATTTTCATCTAAACCGAAGGCTCGGACTTGAACAGGCTAAATACGGAACTTATCTTTGTCAATGCTTCATATTGAGTTCTGGAAAACTTACTATAAAAGAAAAGGATTGAGAAAATGAAATTCATTCTTCCCAATCCTTTTTCAATATTAGCTACTATCTTTATTATATAGCCAATTCCGACAGGCAGCTATTTACTTTTTGCATATCCTTGAAAATATTCTGATCCAATACCCTTGCATAGTGTTTTGTTACGCTTGTATCTGCATGACCTAACATCTTAGCAACATTCTCCATACTTACGCCATTTGCAAGGCAAATGCTTGTAGCATAGCTATGACGGGCGGTATGTGTGCTAAGATTTTTATGAATTCCGCACACATCGGCAATCTCCTTCAAATAACTGTTCATGCGTTGATTACACAATACAGGTAAAAGTTTTCCGGTACACTCTGCCACATCTTTATATTTATCAAGTATAGAAGCTGCCACAGGCAGCACAGGAATGTTACACATGATTTTTGTCTTTTGCCGGTTCTTCCTTATCCAAAGTTCCCCTTTGTTGTCTTTTACCAAGTGTTCGGGTGATAAATCTTTCACATCGCTGAACGCCAAGCCAGTAAAAATGCAAAAGACAAAAACGTCACGTACCTGTTCTACTCGTTTAATTGTAAACTCTTTGGCGAGAATGATTTTAATCTCGTCCATCGTCAGAAATTCGGGATCAGTTTCTTCCAGTTTGAAGCGATAGTAAGCAAACGGATCTTTCTTTATCCAGTCGTTTTCCAGAGCAATGCGGATAATCTTCTTCAAATTCTTTAGTCGGGTGATAGCGGAGTTCTGCGCACAACCTTTTTCAATCTTCAAGAAAGCATCGAACTTAGAAATGAAGTTGGCTTCCAAGTTGTTCAGAGCAATATCCGATAACTGATATTCTTTCTTAATGAATTCTTCCAAATATCGGGTAGTGGTTTCATACCGTTGAACGGTTTTACTAACAAAATCTTTGCCGATCAGCTTACGACTTTGTTCGTTGTGTTCTCTGAATACTTGCAAAAGGGTTTTGCTTTCTTCATCCACACCATAATACAGTTTTCTCACAAGATCAACAGTGATAACCTTGTCGGAAGTTTCCAGTTCCCTATAAATTTGGTGTATGCGTGAGCGTGTGATTTCTAAGTAGTGGTTCAGTTCCACCGACATACGGTCTTTTCCTTTTGAATTCTCTTTAGCCTGATTCCATAGGTTTACGGGACAGCTTCTTTTGATAGAAATATCTACCATACAGCCATTTACAGTAATTCTCATGCACACGGGTGCTTCTCCGTTCTTTAATAATTTGCCTTTCTTGATGAAGAACAATACAGAAAATGATTTTCGAGCCATTTTTACATCGTTTTTAAAGTTACAAAACTATGTATTCTCTTCCAAAGTAAGTCTATGCAAAAGACTATGAATCAGTGAGAAAGATGCAAATTCGTGGGACTTTTTTGAACTAAATTTTAGTCCCACGATTTATCCACCGATAATATGGGATCAGTGCTAAAACCCTGTGGGTATGTTATGTTAATATGCGAAAGTGAACT
>BLLV01000271.1 GCA_011959205.1 Bacteroidaceae bacterium | reverse complement strand
CATGAAAATCACGAACAAAGAAAAAACGGTTTACTCCTGTAATATTCAACATAAGGCCTCCAGTTTCTCCACCAAGCTTTTCAAACCTTCGTAGCTTAAATTTTTCTGACTGATATGAACACCATTGCTCATGCGGAGATCCACCAGGATTCGAAGTTCGGTATGACAAGAAAGCCGGGGAGCCGATTCTGGCTTTTGTCCCGGGAGTGGAGAAGGACTTTCCACCATTTCTGCGTCCGTAGAGGGAGCACCCAAAACCTGAACAGGAACTATCTTCTTCCGAGTATCCTTGTACCATTTGGAAAATAGGTTATAAGGAACTTGGTTGGACATACAAAATTTCTCAATAGAAATACCCGCAGGGATACCTTCCAATTTATAGCGCAAAAATAGACGATCAAAATCATTGTAACTATACATAAACTTGGCTTTTGATTTAACGAAAGCAAAGGTCTGACTTTTTTATCGGTTATCCTATACGTCATTTTTGGACGCTAACTTCAAAATGGCGAGTGTTGAAATTCATAAAAAAGTCTTTTATGAATTTTTCCGCTTATTCTTGTAGTATGATTTGGTTATTGGGGGTAACGTAATGCGATTTCCCATCTCCAGTTGGAACTCGTCAGACCAATACGGCATCCTTCCACCAGCACTGGTCAAAGTCATCTCTCCAATGAAAATCCTACCATCAATATTATAAAGGTCTACCCTCATTTGGGGAAATCCGGCTGCCAACTGTTCTGCCACTCTAATCATTTCGTCAAGATGTATAGGAGGAGGAATTTGCTTAAAATTTTGTTGCCTATAGCGTGGAGATAAACGATCGCGACGTATTTCCCATGTATGTACATCATAAGAATCAAACACGGCATGTCCATTGATACGATCGTAACATACAAAGATAGCGTAAGCTTTACCATCAAAACACCATATTTTGTAATCAAGTGGAGATTGGCTATCAACATGTTCCTTTGTGGCATCAGGTATAGGTAGCAATTCCTCTGCCATAATACATCGCTTGATACGTGTATAATGGGGCTCGCAAGCATCGTAGCCATAGGGAATAGACACGCAACGATTGAGATGTAGGCAGAGTTTTTGAAAATCGATAGTATCCTTGTCATACACTACCACGGTTGAACCACAGTCGTGATTACATTTGATAGCGAAACTTTTGGGCAAGCTGGCAAAGTCAATGTCCTCGGCACACTCCCACACCCCATAGAGTTTGGGCAAATATTTCTCCAATCCAAGACGCTTGATATAATTCCGCATAAGCACCTTATCAGCACATTCTGTCCATTGTATGGTATCAGTAAATGCTTCAAGCCACTGAATTTTCTCGTTAAGAGTTCGTGGGTTGTCCCAGTCTATATCACGTCCATAACGCTTGTACCAAAAAATTTCAAGTGCTTGTTGTGGGTTAGTGTCTATCAGTTGGCGGTATTTCTGGCTCTTTACGTAGTAAGACAGATACTTCTGCTTGCCAAGTCTCAGAGGGTGAAGCAGTTTCTTAAACTTTTTGAGTTTCATTGTTATGTGGTTTGATGATACTTTTTATATAATTGATAGAATATACCATTATCCTCTTTTTGTTTTTGTTTCTGTTTCCATTTCTCGTATACATTAATGGTTAATGGTATCATTTTAGATATAATTGGTAGACTAGTTAAAATTTCAATATGATAACACAAACGATATAATATCTGCCTAGGTCTATAACAATCTGCATAAATTGTACTCATCACCCTACGATACAAGTACTTTCTATATGATTGTTCCTCTATTTTAACACATCCACTCAAGAAACGAATCATCTGTATTTGAAAATGACCTGTCAATATATTCCTGACATATTTTACCTGTTTGTGGTTTGTACCATCAGACCATGGTACGTCACACACAGTAGAGATTTGTAAAGCCACCTTTAAAAAACCAAAACCATCTCCCCAACCACCAGGATTCGGTTTATAGAACCCTAATTTCTTGTCACTTACAATCATATATCCCTTTTTATCCCATAGAAAATGAAGTGTAGGCATCAGAAAACTTGCGGCCGAATAGCTATAAACAAAAGCCTCATGTATATATTCGTGTAACAGCTTGATATTATATAGCTTATTCCCCAAATATAGACAATCGCCAGATAAATATTTTCTCCAAAGACCATCATTGTATTGCTTTAATGTATTTATATGTAAATCTCCAAATTTCACGTTCTTTCCCAGTGCAAATTGTATACAACATGCATCCGGATAAGTATTGATATATTGGAGGATTGTGCTCATAAAGCCATCATTATATTCATCATCATCCGAAGTTTGGAGCATCCACGGGGTTTTAGGATAAAGAAAACAATTGGCAAGATTAAACCCTATGTGAGTATTAAACTGATTTCTTACATATTGTATGTTTTCAACGAACTCCACAGGGAAGTTTTCTGACACAGCTAACATCACATTGTAGTTGGAACAATTGTCAACAAGCACCAAATAGTAATCATCGATGCTGGCATAGCGACAGATGGACTCAAGCTGTTCTAAAAGCCTTTCTTTACGATTATATGTAGGTATTACAATCGTAAGAACCTTTGAAATATCATTTTCGCTAATCATTTCGTTAATTTAGCTATTATTAAATTTTGCAATTTATTACGTTCCTTCTTTTTCAAACCGATTCCCACTATAATACCCAAAAGCACTCCTCCCATAACAATGATTTTTGCAAAAGGATGGATGGCTACATTAGATAGCAACAGATAAGTTATAGTGCCTGTCACAATGACAATACTAGTCCGCAAATAAGCATTACGGATAAACTCCCAAACATCAAAGTGTATGATATATACAAGCAAGCCATACGCAGCAATTAAATTAATCAACTTGTCTATAGCCTGACAAATGAAAATAGAATATGCAGGAAAGCCCATATAGAATAAAAGGAAACTTACAATAAGAAATAATAAGTCTATAATAGTAGAAAAAATAGTGAACCATTTTATCTTTCCTGTTGCAAAAATGAATGTTGACAAGGAAGACATGTGCGTTGACACCAGATTACCAATCAGAATCCATGTTGTAAACATTACCGTGTATTGTGGGACATCTTCCAACCAGATCCCTAATATGAAATCCAACCCTATCAGTAATGGGAAAAAGACCATTGACATAATCAACACCACATATCTATTAATCATAGCACATAGGTCAACAGACTTTTTCAAGTTACCGCTACTATAATTTTGAGTAATCTGTGGACTGGAAGCAGATGACACATTACCAACCAACATTTCTACAAACGTCTGGATTTGGGTAGCTATGGCATTGGCCGCATTGGCAATGGTATTAAAAAAATAATTAATTAACACAGAAACGCCTTGAACTTTGGAAAGACTACCAAAAGCTCCCAAAGCAACATAATTGTTGAATACAAATATTTCCTTGTACAAACTTTTATCTGAATACCATTTCAATCTGACTATTCCTTTCCATTGGTTTTGACAGAACCATTGATACATAACAAAAGACATTAATGACATACAACCTATAATCACTGCATACAACCGGAGGGCATTCCCTTGATAAGACACAAGAAACACTACTGCCAGCAATTTAAACACTGTAGTAGTGATATCTATTACCGCAGTCTGCCAGAACTTCTCAAATGCCTGAATCATAGCTTGATAAGGAACATTTAATATGCCGAGGCAAGAAACAATGATGGATGTCTGCAACACGAAATGCGCATCAGCTAATTTCTCAGGTGCGACATTTAAATAATGATTGACATACCACACACCGATTCCTTCGCACACCACGAGGATGAAAACGGCAAACATAGCATGAAGAGCAAGGCATACATTGAAAATACGGTTCATATTGCCGTTTGAAATCCCCATCTCCACATTGATGTATCTTCGGGTAGTAGAATGCATTCCTGCACTAATACAGTTGAGCATCGTTAGCAGGCTTGCCACCACATTGAACAGACCAAAATCCGATGCGCCTAATGCCTGTAATACGTATCTTGTGGAAATTAAAGAAACTATGGTGACAACAAATAGTCTAATATATATAATAACCGTGTTAACTGCTATTCGCTTATTATCTGAAAGCATGTATTTGTGATTAAATTTCTTTATCAGTAAGTTTCATTTATTTATCCAATAGCTGAATAATTACGAGTAGTTATCACCTTTCAAAAATTTCTCCAATCCTTTATAAATCGTAATATTAATTTGCCAGTTTGGCAGAATCTTATATTCACACATCGGCTTCATAACTTCCCGTTCCTTATAAGGACGTTTACCAAAGTTTACATGAATAGTTTTTCCTAATGCAGACTGAAAAAGTGAAATTATTTCTTTTAGCGTATGCAACTCTCCTGTAGAGACACCATATACTTCATTTTTCACAGATATATCAGAGTCCAAAAGATTGAAAGCCGCCTCATATGCTGTGCATACATCGCTAATATGTACCAGATCCAAATACTGCTCTCCCGGGCTTACATCTATCGTTTTCTCTGTTCCTGCTATATCACGAAGCAAGTTCCATAATTTAGGACGCTTGTCATCTTCACCATAAACATCGAATAATCGTAAGGTTATTGCACGAAAATGATGGGCATCCACATAATATTGAAGTATCTTTTCAGAAGCTTCTTTGGTCGCAGCATACAAATCCACCGGATTATATGTTGTACTGTTATAATTCTGCCAATAAGTTCCAGTTCCGACAAACTGCCTGGTATCACAATGGCGCATTGCTTCCAATACTTCCGTGTAAAATTGAATATTACTTTGTATCAAAGCAGGAATTTGTTCCGGCTGGTTGTTAGTGATAACAGCTGCCGCCAGATGAAATACCACCTTCGCATTTACTTGTTGAAAATAGGCTATCAGATTATGAATATTTCCATCATATTCAAATACGTGTATCCGGGATAATACATCAGCTATATTAGCATAACTGGATTCATGCCTTGTTACAATGTGGATATTCCATCCTTTCCGCAAAAGATATTTCAGAACATGTGAGCCAATATAACCGGTAACACCTGTTATTATGCAAGTTTTCATTCTGCTATAAATTTATCTATTTCTTCCAGACACAATCCATACGCATCTTCTTCTTTATAACGTTTATACCAGTCCACAACCAGCTGTATACACTCGTCAATATTCATCCTTGGCTCCCAGCCCAATTGAAACTTCGCCTTACTGATATCCAGCATCAGCAGCTTCGCCTCATGCAAAGCATCCGGATCAGAAAGGTCCTTCAACTCACCACTTCCGTAATTCTCTATCACCATAGAGGCTACATCCCACACATTGGTGATGCTTTCAGCCCTCGGGCCGAAATTCCATCCTTCGCAATACTTCATAGGTTCATCCCACATCTTTTGCGCAAGAAGCATATAGCCGCTAAGCGGTTCAAGCACATGTTGCCAGGGGCGGATTGCTTTAGGACTACGGATTTCTATCGGTTTACCTGCTTCCAACGCCTTGATGCAATCGGGAATGATCCTGTCTAAAGCCCAGTCGCCGCCACCTATCACATTTCCGGCCCTTACACTGGCAATGCTCTTGCCGTGTTTTTCATACGCTCCGGGATGAAAGAAGCTCCGACGCCACGAGGCTATGGCTATTTCTGCCGCTCCTTTAGAAGAGGAATAAGGATCGTATCCGCCCATCGGCTCGTTCTCCCGATAGCCCCAGATCTGCTCCCTGTTCTCGTAGCATTTATCGGTGGTTATCATCACGCCCACTTTCACACTGTCTGTAAAACGAATAGCTTCAAGAATATGGATAGTCCCCATCACGTTGGTCTGATAGGTTTCTACAGGAATGTCATAACTCAGACGTACCAAAGGCTGGGCTGCCAGATGGAACACAATCTCGGGCTGATACTGCCGGAAGATTTCCTTGATGCGTTCACCGTCACGGATGTCGGCACGGATATCCGCCTTTATTCTCTGCCCGATACCGGAAAGCACAAAGTTGTCACGTTCAGTGAAAGGGCCCTGAGCCACACCGATAACCTCGGCACCCAGCTCATGCAACCAGATGGAAAGCCAGCTGCCCTTGAAACCGGTATGACCGGTGACAAGCACACGCTTCCCACGATAGAAATCATGGAAAATGTCTATCATGTTGATTTTTATAAATAGAAATAGTTAAATGATTATTCTAATTTAGAACGTAAATCTTGGAAATAATCATGGAAAGTTGTCTGTATCTGATAAAAATCAGTTGTCCGTCTGGAAAGAA
This sequence comes from Bacteroidaceae bacterium, assembly GCA_011959205.1. Classification (GTDB taxonomy): domain Bacteria; phylum Bacteroidota; class Bacteroidia; order Bacteroidales; family Bacteroidaceae; genus Phocaeicola. Next base: position 5,382 of record BLLV01000271.1, on the reverse strand, counting down.
TCATAGAAGCGAAATAAGAATCATCCTCCACATCTATCACTTCCGAGACAAACACCAGATCCTCCAAGGGAGCATACCGTTTAAACCAGATTTTAAACTTCCGGTCACGAGCCGCCTGATGCTTGTCACTGGTATCACAAATATAAACTAATATATTGGAAGGGTTACGAAAAAATGAATGAACGATAGATGAAACAGTCCGTCCAATCTTCACATCCGTACCGATATGTATTCCGTTTCTTTTTTTTATAATAAACAACTGATAGGCACGCTGAATTCCTATATTTGTTTCTTCAATGAAACCGACAAGATATTCACTACCGTCATCTGTTATGAAATAAACAGTGTCTTCTTCGTATGCAAAAACTTCATAAGGAGATGTCTCATTAATATGAACTAAAGAATATAACATCAGCTGAGTAGCAGTTAACTGAGGACATCGGTCAACTTGGCTATTTTAATACCCCGATCCTTCAAATCGGACAAAGGACGCCCCACACGGATACAATCAACAACCGCCTGCTTGTCTTCAATCATTCTCCGAAAGAACTTTTTTATATCGTCCTTGGTCTTGATTTCTTCTGCTATGTTCTTTTCCTTGTTCATTCTGTATCTTTTGTTTCTGCAAATAACGCTATTTATTTCTGATTATACAAACAATTCATGACTTTATCACCAAACTTTCCAAGGAGCAGTTCCTTTGTCCCACATCTCATTCAGTTCCGTATTGTCACGCAGAGTGTCCATCGGCTTCCAGAATCCTGCATGGCGGTAAGCGTGCATCTTCCCGTCCTTTGCCAATTGTTCCAGAGGCTTGCGCTCAAATATCACCGTGTCATCATTTTCCGGTATATAATCGAACACCTCAGGCTCGCACACAAAATAGCCGGCATTGATCCAATTGCGTTCGCCGTCCGGTTTCTCCTGAAAGGACAAGACCTTGTCACTTTCCAAATCGATCTGCAAGGCTCCGAACTTTCCACCCGGCTTGTAGGCTGTCAGTGAAACGGCACAGCCGGATGCTTCATGTGCCCGGATGCTTTCAGCTATATTAATATCGGAAACACCGTCTCCGTAGGTCAGCAGAAAACGCTCGTTGCCGATATACTTCTGCACACGTTTCAGGCGGCCTCCCGTCTGGGTATGCAGACCTGTATCTACCATGGTGACCTTCCAGTTCTCCGAATGGTTGTCGTGTATGCTCACGGTATTGTTGGACAAATCCACCGTCATGTCGCAATTATGACGGAAATAGTTGGCGAAATATTCCTTGATGACATATTGCTTGTAGCCACAACAGATGACAAACTCGTTGATACCGTAATGGCTGTAAGTCTTCATGATATGCCACAGGATGGGCTTCCCTCCGATTTCAACCATCGGTTTGGGGATCAGATTGGTCGCTTCGCTCAGACGCGTACCGAAGCCACCGGCAAAAATCACCGCTTTCATTTTCTACTGGTTTTGAATTTTACTTATGGGAAGCCACAAACTCCTTGATGGTGGAGATCATGTATTGCAACATATCTTCCGTCATGCCCGGATAGACACCGATCCAGAAGGTATTGGCCATCACAAAGTCTGTGTTCTTCAGTTCACCGACAATGCGGAAACCTTTACCTGTGGCACGCATCTCATCGAATGCCGGATGCTTCACCAGGTTGCCGGCAAAAAGATTACGGGTCTGGATTCTTTTGCTTTCCAGGTATTCACTGAGCTGGTTACGGGTAAACCCGGCATCCGGCTTCACCGATATCAGGAAGCCAAACCAACTGGGGTTGGAGTTTTTCATCGGTTCGGGAAGAATCAGGCCTTCCGTTCCCTCCAGTCCTTCGCGCAGTATCTTGAAATTACGACGACGGGCTTCTATGATATAATCCAATTTCTCAAGTTGGGCGCAACCGATAGCCGCCTGCATGTCTGTCACTTTCAGATTAAAGCCGAAATGGCTGTATACATATTTGTGGTCGTAACCCGCAGGCAGTTCACCAAACTTGCCTGTGAAACGGCATTTGCATGTATTATCCACACCGCCTATGCACCAGCAGTCGCGCCCCCAGTCACGGAAAGAACGGACTATCTTGTCCAGTTCGGCATCATCTGTATAAACTGCACCGCCCTCGCCCATGGTCATGTGGTGGGGAGGATAGAACGAACTGGTTCCGATATGTCCCCATGTACCTGTATTTTTCGTCACTCCGTCAATGGTATATTCAGATCCTAAGGCGTCACAATTGTCTTCTACCAGCCATAGTCCGTGTTTGTCACAGAATGCTTTGACTGCTTCAAGATTGAACGGATTTCCCAATGAATGGGCGATCATTACGGCTTTTGTCTTGTCTGAAAAGGCTTCTTCCAGCCGGGTGACGTCCATATCGTACTCCGGAATCGTGATATCCACAAAAACAGGAATCGCACCATACTGTATAATAGGAGTTACCGTGGTAGGAAAACCACAGGCGACCGTGATCACTTCATCACCTTTCTTTATTCTCCTGTCTCCTAATTTCGGGGAGGTCAATGCATAAAAGGCCAACAGGTTGGCACTGGAACCTGAGTTGGTAAGCGCACAATGTTTCACACCCAGCCATTTTGCCAGACGGGTCTCGAACTTATGAGCCCAAGGGCCTGCAGTGAGCCAAAAATCGAGTGATGAATCCACAAGGTTCACCATCTCTTCATCATTGAAGTAACGGCCGCCATAATTGACAAAGCTTTTGCCCGGTTCAAACACTTTGGAAGTCTTATGGACTTCGTTATAATATTCACGTGTCAACTGAAGTATTTGTTGCTTCAGCTCTTCTTTTTTACTCATAACTAATTATGTAAATTAATTTACAAACGATAAAATCCAAAAGATTACAGACTCAACTAATTCAAAGGATCTCTAGAAGTTACACTCATGTTATAAAACAAAGAATCAGAGTTCAACGATTGATTCGCATTAACATCTAACAAATAAAAATTCCAACTGACAATTTTATAATTATTTCACCGTTGCGGACAATAATCTGTGCATGCATATCCAATAAATGAGATTCACAAACTTCTCCTCGGTCGGTCAACCATGACCGTTATTTTATGCACCCTGTTACGATGCCTCACACACCCTGCTGCAATGACCCGCGCAGCCTGCTGCGATGGCTAATGCACCCCGCTACGTTTTTGCACCGGCTCCGGAGGATTTTCACTATCGTTTTCCCCTACCGGACAGGTTGCATGAAAACCGGATGACAAGGATGAAAGATAATGTGAAAAGCCTCCTGAAACAGAACGAGACAGAACAATATGAATGCTTGTGCAAACATACCTGAACAGGTTGAAAATTTTTTGTCCGTCTATGCTAAGGGAAAAATTCAAACGGATGTTGATAGTCGTCCCCTGGTTATTCACCATAGTCCGGACATCAGGATTGTAGTTTTCCACCTTGTTTATATGTACGTCATCGTAGCGGTTACCGTTTCCGGGATCCCCCTTTATGTCCAGTTCCATTCTGCTTATCTTAGGAGATTGTGGATTTTTTCAAGGGTCAGCTTGTCCTCGGGCTTCACACGGAGTTGGGCGCGCACAGGATGGTCCTTATCACCTTCCAAAGCCTTGGCAAGGGTGGTGGCATTATTCTCTGCGATAATTCCTTTCTCACACATTATATATATGATGTTGGCAACAAGATTCCGATTGAAGTTGGTGTCCTTCTGCTTACCCGGCTCGCAGACAACGGACGAAACCTCGGGAAGACGGAGGATGGCCTGCCATGTGGCTTCGTAGCGATCTCGCCACGCTGGTGTGACGTACTGCTTGAGGTGATTTACATACTGCATGATCTCGGTCTTTCGCCGAACGGATTCCGCACCTTGTAAGGTGGCATCGGATGATGCCCGTGGCTTCTTCTCGTCACCATAGTGGTTGTTGACAACCGTTGTGGCGTTGGGAGCGAAGGTTTCCACATTGTTTATATGAATGTCCGTAAAGGTATTTCCGGTTCCGGGATCTCCTTGTATATTGAGTTCCATAATGTTTTCTTTTTTAGTATATAATACGTTATTTATCAGCGTGAAAGGAAGAAGAAAAATTGACCGGGGTTTCTTCCTTGCTTTCGGATTCCCGAGGCTGTAGTTTTGCACTCAGAAATTTAATATCTGTCGGGCAGGGGAAGCCCCCCTGTAAATACCAAGTCCCATACCGACGATGGGCAAACGTATGATTAATTTTTCTGTTTGCATGCTTTCGAATCCTATTGACACTGATGCCGCTCCAAAAGCTTACGCCAGAGCCCAAGTGAAGGAAGTGATGTCGTTCCGCAGTTTTGTACAGCACATTGCCGACCATGGAGGACACAACCGGGGCAAAGTGAAGGGCGTGCTTTCCGACACTTGCGAATGCCTGGTAGAAATGCTTTTGGAAGGAAAGAAGGTACAGCTCGACGAATTGGGTGACTTCTGGCTGTCTCTGACCAGCAACGGTGCGGAGAACTGCCAAAAGTTTACGGCTGCCAATATAACGGGGGTGAAAATTCTCTTTACTCCGGGAATTGACTTCGAGAATCTGATTGGGCGGGCCGAGTTTAACCCCGTGGCGAGCCGTGCCGCCCAAACTGCTACTTTGAAAGCCGAGAAAGCCGGTGAAGGCACCGTTGACCTTGATGCCGCCAAGGGAAAGACACCCGCTCCTGCTAACGGAAATACCCAGAATAACGGCTCTGAACCTGCCGCCGTAGACAACTCATCGTTATGATAATGTATCATGTCTTTTCGTTGGGTAGTCCGCTCGACAGAACGGCACCCAAGAAAGCATACGCAAAGTGCGTGACAAAAAAAGTGGTGTCTCATAAAGACCTCGTAAAGGAAGTGGTGGAGCATTCCCGCCTTTTTCCCCCCGGTATCATAAAAGGAGTACTGGCGGAAATCTTCGCCTATCTTTCCGAGCACCTTCTCACAGGTGACCGTGTCATTCTGGACGGTCTCGGCACGTTCTGCACCACCCTGAAATGCGAAGGGGCAGCTTCGGAGACTTCTTTCTCCAAGAAAAACATCAAGGGCGTGCACATTGTGTTTACCCCGTGCCGGGAACTCAAGAAGAAATTCAAGGATATTGACTATAAAATGGCACCATGACCCCCTTAACAGTATGGAACTTATATTATTCATTTATTTAAAGACAAGACGTATGAAGAAAAACTGGAAAAACGTGCTGTTGTACATCGCCCGCATCATTGAATTGCTCATCACAGGTGCTGCCGGAGGAGCACTTGGAGGAGGTCTATGAGAACAGTTTCGTTGATTATCGTACACTGCTCTGCCAACAAGGCCGGCAGTACCCTGCGGGCTGCGGACATTGACCGTTATCATCGTTCATTAGGCTGGAAGTGCTGTGGCTACCACT
>BLLV01000270.1 GCA_011959205.1 Bacteroidaceae bacterium | reverse complement strand
CATAGCCGTCAGGCTAAGCTAGCTTATTAAATAAAAGGTAGGTATTCTTATCCTTCTGAAATTGTTTTAAATATGGGTGTTCTTCGTTCAAGCCTCACAGATGAATTGGTGGAACGTTGCGCAAGGGAAAGTGGTTTTAAAAAGAGAAATTCAAAAATCACTCCCTCTATATTCATAGACATGTTGTTATACTGTGCTTCCTTAAATACGGGAAAATATTCATTGTCTCAAACGGGTATCTACTCGTTTGAGACTTTTGGTGTTTATGCTTCTAAGCAATCTATAGATGAGCGCTTCAATGTATCAGCTCAATCTTTTGTAAAATCAATCTTGTCGCATCTGATTGCGAATTACATTTCTATTTCTCTGGAAAAATCCTATTTGTCAAATTTTGAGCGAGTAAGAATAAAAGATTCCACTAAATTCATCTTGCCTGATTTTCTGAAAGAGTATTATCGGGGGACCGGTGGAAACGTCAAAACTTCCAAAGCTGGTATCAGTATTCAATTTGAGTATGATATTAAAAGTGCATCTATCGTAGATTTGGTTTTGACTGATGGTACCCGTAATGATATAACAGACGCCAAAGAAAGTTTAGACTGTATTGGAGCCGGTGATTTGATTATTCGAGACTTGGGGTATTGTAGCCTTGCTGTGATTGAAGGGATAAAGCAAAGAGAAGCCTTTTATATTTATCGTTTAATGCCTTCGTTGTCTGTTTTTGATTTTCATGGAGAAGAAATTAATTTCAAAAGAATCTATGAGAAGATGAGAAAGTATTCTATTCCTTACTTGGAAATGATTGTATATATCGGAAATAAAGAAAGAGTAATGACACGTTTATGTATCAGTCTAGCTTCTGAGAAGGCTTACAACCAACGGCTGGATAAACTAAAAAAAGCTAATCAGAGGAGAAAGGACAACATCAGTGAAAACTCCAAGCTGCGCTTCAAACTTAATTTATTCATAACTAATGTGCCGGCTTATATCCTTCCGGCCAAAGATATACAAGACCTGTACCATATCAGATGGCAAATAGAATTGATCTTTAAACAATGGAAATCGACTTGTGGAATCCATCAGATACCAACGATGAAGGTGTACAGATTCCTATGTGTGTTTTATGCAAAACTCATATTGATCCTTGCTTGTTCTGCATTGGCTAATTTGCTTAATGCATACTATTACCACAAAGGAAGGAAACTATTAAGCATACATAAATGCATGAAAACATTATGGAGTAACTTTGCAATCCTACGCCTAGTCATTGAAGAGGAAGAAAAAGAGGCTTATAAAAATTTCAGGAAACTCATTGATAAGGTGTCAATGAATCATTATCTTGAAAGAAAAAACAAAAAGTTGTCTTATATTGATTTATTTATCCGATTCACAGAACCGTAATATTGATTAACTTTGAAGTCAAAAGGCGAAATGCCCTAAGTTTAGCCACTTGACACTTCGCCTTAATCGAAAAAACTTAATAGTTCTTTGTCATGCTGAAAAATACGAAATCAAACCCTGTTCCCAAAAGGAATGGGGTAAAAAAAGCTCTAATCGAAAGATTTTTAACTTTATTTCAATGTAAATAGGCTTAGCCTGACGGCTATGGG
>BLLV01000269.1 GCA_011959205.1 Bacteroidaceae bacterium | reverse complement strand
TGATTATTTCAAGAGATTTTTCAGTGAAATTGTTAAAGGACGTAGGGATTATGAACATTTGTTACCCTTGACAATCGGACTGGAGTAATAACAAATATTAAAAATCAGTATCTTTTTTGACGTTATTTATTGGAGAACCGCCGTGTGGCGGCTTTCCTTGGAGTACACGTCATTTTTGGACGCTAACAATTAATTTCATCACTTTATGAATATTAGTATAGTAATTCCTTGTTATAATCGTACGCAATCATTACAGCGCCTTTTACTTTCTCTCCAAGAAGCGTATTATCAAAATGATAAAGTAGATTTAATATTTTCTATTGATAATTCTGGTACTAACAACGTGCAGAAAGTAGCCGAGGATTTTTCTTGGAAGTTCGGGGAGAAGAAGTTTATTTTACATCATACTAATATTGGGTTAAAGAATAATATTCTTGCATGTGGCGATTTAGTGGAGATATATGATGCTGTGATTGTCTTGGAAGATGATTTGTATGTGGGGAAAGATTTCTATCATTTTGCAAAGCAGGCAGCTCTTTATTATATGGAAGATAGTAATATTGCAGGTATCTCTCTTTTTAGTTACCGATATGCTGAGATTGGTTATTTTCAGTTTTACCCTTTTCGCGATGGAAAAGATACTTTCTTTATCCAATGGCCTTCTTCCTGGGGACAATTATGGACACGGGAGCAATGGAAATCTTTTAGAGCATGGTTGGGGCAGAATAAGGATATTACTCAAATTAATATTCCTGTCGAAGTGAAAGAATGGACTCATTCTTGGAAGAAATTTTTCATTGCATATATGGTAGACATGAACAAGTTTTTTGTTTATCCTTATGTATCTTTTACCAATGAATTTGGTACAGCTGGAATTCATTATGAGGGACAAGGAAATGTAAATACGGTTGATTTGTTTATGGGCGTTAATGTTGAATATCGTTTTCGTGATTTTGAAGAGGAGTCTTTATTCAAATATGACTGTTTTTATCAGATGATAGATAAAATTATTCAAGTTGATAGTATTAAATATAATGTGTGTTTTGATTTATACTCTACTAAAGAGCTTCAGAATCTTACTGCAGACTATGTGGTGACTGCGCGAAAACAATCAAATGCAATCCATACATTTGGTCATACGCATATTCCTTTTGAGTATAATATTCTTCGAGCTGATATTGGAGATTTCTTCTATCTTGTAAAACGAGAAAATTTTGTTGAAAGTGAATTTGATATTGATAAGAAAATAGCATTGAGAATGAATCTTTCCACAAAAGATATGATAAAGAAAATAGGAACTAAAATAAAAAAGAAATTTATGCGTTATTTGTAAAATAACAAAATTTAATCATCTAGTCTTATTCGGTAACTATTCAGCTATTCTTTATATCTGATTTACAATATCTTGTCATTCAGGGCGAAGCGAAGAATCTGTCCAATAGTGCAGCCATTCGGACGCAGATAGATTCTTCGTCACTTCGTTCCTCTGAATGACAGATAGTTAGCTTTTAGTGGATAGCTGAATAGTTACTAAAATCGCTGAGGATGTGAATTAGTATTAAACTCAATGTGTATTTAAACTTAACTTAATTGAAGGCACTTTAAGTATCTTGGTTAAGAAGATTCCCTAAATTGAATGTTTATTTTTCTTTATTTAATTCGTTAAAACGGGGCATTTACTTGAATATTACATAATGTATAAACTATGATTGTGCTTGATTTTTACTTGTCTGTGTTGTACAATGCGGGCCCGAAGGCGCGTGAAGATGTGAATAATTTGTTACGCGCAAAAGGATATGAAATAAAAAAACTTTTTTTCTCAAGAAAACATATATTAAAAACGGTGTTAGGGATTGTTTCTTTAACTTGGCAAATACCTATGAAAGTAAAAGTTGTTGTCCAATATCCAATAGGTACTCCTTTGGCCACGTTAATAATTTTGTGTATTCTTCAATTAAAAAAATGCTATATTGTGCTTTTAGTGCATGATTTAGAGTCTTTAAGAGCAACAGGGAAAATTAATAAAATAGAACAAGAAAATTGTAATAGGGCTGACTCTATTATTATTCACACCCCTAATATGAGAAGTGTTTTAGTTGATGTTGGTGTTGATGAAAAAAAGATGAAGATTATTAATGTATTTGATTATATGGTATTTTCAACTCCTACACCTAAGCAGTTATTTAAAACATTGATAGCTTTTGCTGGAAATTTAGATAAATCACCATTTGTACATAAATTGAAAGAATTGAATTTATTATTTAATCTTTATGGTGTATATCACAAGGATTTAAGTATGATTGAATCAAATACAGTGCATTATTGTGGAAAATTTAAACCTGATGATTTATCTAATTTGGAAGCTTCGTGGGGACTGGTTTGGGATGGTGATTCTTTGACTACATGTAATGGACTGATGGGTAATTATCAGAAATATAATGCCCCACATAAGCTTTCTATGTATTTAGCTGCGGGTATTCCTGTGATTGTATGGAACTTATCAGCGGAACGTGATTTTATAGAGAAACATCACTTGGGTATAAGTATTGATTCATTAACTGATTTGTCTGTGAAATTGCAAAATGTATCAGAAAATGATTACATCTTGATGAAAAAAAATGTTGAAGATTTCGCTTTGAAGATACAAAGAGGCTATATGTTAGAGCTGGTTATGTAAAAAGAATAATCGTTTTTATGAATATTTGTTGTAAATGGATTTGTTTATGTTAGCATTGATTTTATGATTCGGTTTTATAATAAAAGGTTACTCTAAATTATGGTTCATTTAATAACATCTGATAGCTGGAAAACATTTTCTTGTTATCTTATAATTGTGGTTTTTTCTACAACTTTCTATCCATTTATGAATGATAATGCAATAGACTATTTTCAATTGTTTGTAATGGTTGTGATGTCATGTTCTTTTCTGATGGATTTTAAAATATTTAGAGATGACATTCCTTTTTGGATTCTAATTTTTTTATTGACTGCATCTTCATGGATTAATGGCTTCAGTAAAGTTATATCTTTATTCTATGGGATCTTATTTGTTTTTACTTTCTTTCAGTATAAACATTTACTTTATAAGAAATGTATGTCTGCTTATAATTATAGAATTTTATTAAAACGGCTAGTGTATGCATATTTTATAGTAATTATTATTCAACAATTTTCAAAGATTATAGGTGCTCCTATATTGAATGGATTATCATTTTATACAGATGATTTTCGTTTTAACTCACTATCGAATGAACCTTCTCACTCTAGTATAATCCTTATGGTTATTATGATATCTTATATCTATATGAGTAAGATTGTTTTGGGGAAAGAGTATCAATTTAAGATGGTGTATGGGGAAGATCGGATTTTATGGTTTGCTTACTTTTATGCTCTTTTAACTTCAGGCTCAAGTACAGCTTTTTTGGTTGTTCCTGTTACAATGTGTTATTTTATAAACTGTCGTAGTTTTTTTATTGCTTTGAGTGGAATACTTTTTATATGTTATTTATCAATAACATATATTGACAATCCTGCTTTTGAACGAATACAACAATTATTGCCTTCTTTGCTTTCGTTAGATCCTGAACTTATTGCTTTGGCGGATTTGAGTGGTGCTTCAAGAATTAATCCTGTTATTTACTATATTCAAGATTTTAATATTAACTCTTTAAATACATGGATAGGATTGGGGCGTGGATATTCAGAACCAATGTTAATGGAAAGGGTCTTGGGGCATGAAACGGATGCTGTAAGAGGCTCTGGAGGTATTTTCCCTATATTGTTTTATGATTATGGTTTGATGTGTGGGTTATTTTTCCTGTATTGTTTGTCTTATTATTGTTTTAATAAGAATTGCCGTTTTTTCATTGTCCTTTGGATTTGTTTCTTTTACTCTGCTGATTTGAATACTTATCTTCAATGGATATACATAACATTGGCTTTTACAACAGGATATTTTTATAAACATGCTATAGAAATAATACCAAATAATAAATATGTTACAAATTCTAATTAATAATCAGTAAAATGTATCCCAAAATAACGGTTGTTACACCTTCATTTAATCAAGGTGAATTTATTGAAAGAACAATTCTATCTGTAATAAGTCAAGATTATCCAAATCTGGAATATTTTGTATGTGATGGAGGTTCTAAAGATATGACGATAGAAATTATAAAGAAATATCAGGATAAGATTGATTGGTGGTGTAGTGAAAAGGATAATGGACAAACAGCTGCAATTAATAAAGGCATGAAACGTGCTACAGGTGATTTGTGTTGTTGGATAAACAGTGATGATGTGCTTTTACCTGGATCACTTTTTCAAGTTGCAGAGTTTTATGCTAAACATCCGGATTGTGAATTTATGAATGGTGTATTTATGGAGTGTGATAAGCAGGATCGTATTCTTGGAATAAGACATATTCTTATGAATAAATTCTTAATGAAACATGGGTGTGGCAATGTTTGCCAACAAGGCATGTTTTGGAAAAGATCATTGTTTGATAGACTTGGATATTTGAATGAAAGTTTTCATGCCATGATGGATTTTGAATGGTTGATACGTGTCTATGAATCCGGTGCAAAAGTGATGCTTTTTGATAAGCCTTTGGGGGCTATACGTGTTTATGCAGAAACAAAAACAGCCCAGCATGGATTGATATGGGAAGTGGACAATGAAGCGATTAGAAAAATGTATAACGGTGATTATGTTAGAAACCGTCATTCATTTTATTTCATCTTATTTGTATGTTATAAAATAGTAAAAGGTTGCTATCTCAAAAATATTATAGAAACTCTTATATATAGAGGAAAGAAAATCACTTCATATTCATATTAGAATTTTATGAAAAAAATACTTGTGGTTGGACAGACTCCTCCTCCTTATGGTGGACAGGCTCAGATGATAGAGTATTTGTTGAAAGGGGCGTATGAGAAAATACAATTATATCATGTCCGTATGTGTTTTTCGAAAGAAATGAATGAATTAGGTAGATTCTCTTTGTATAAAGTATACCATTTGCTTACGATAATATTCAAAATACTCAAAGTTAAGTTTAAACACAAAATAGATATTTTATATTATCCCCCCTCTAGCAGTCCTCCCATTGCAGTGTTTAGAGATTGTTTGATTCTTTTTTTTGTAAGACCATTTTTTAAGAAAATTATTTTTCATTTTCATGCTGCTGGAATCAGCGAAGAACTGCCTAAGTACCGGAAACCTTTACAATGGATTATATATCGCATACTTCGTAACCCTGATTTTTCTATTACCAGTTCAACATTTAATCCTAAAGATGGAGAGTATTTGCATTCTAAGGAAACAGCGATAATACCTTTAGGGATAGATGATTTGAATCCACAGTGGAAGAAAAAAGAATATATGAAGGATGGTCTGTTAAATATTTTGTTTGTAGGACTGATGAATTCGACAAAAGGGGAAAAAATATTATTGGATGCTGTTGGAGAAATCGTTTCGAAAGGATATGCTATTCATCTGCATTTGGCAGGAAAGTTCCTGTCCGATACTTATCAGGCTTTCTTTTTTGAAGAAATAAAAAGGATGCGTTTGGAGGGCAATATTACTTATCATGGTGTCGTCAGTGGAGAAAGGAAAGAAAGACTATTCCTGTCTTCTGATGTATTCTGTTTTCCCAGTTTCTTTAGTTCAGAATCTTTTGGGGTAGTTCTATTGGAAGCTATGATGTATCAGTTGCCTATTATTACAACTAATTGGCGAGGACTAAGAAGTGTTGTGGAAGAAGGCAAAAATGGGGTTATGGTTGATATAAAGAGTGTAAGTCAAGTTGTGGATAAATTAGAATATTTCTGCTTGAATCCTGACAAACTAGCTTTTATGGGAAAAAATGCACGGCTTATATATGAGGGAAAATATACCATTGACAGATATAGAAAGGCAATAAATGAGGCTTTTGATAAGATATAGGAAATAAATTATGAATGACAATAGAACTATAGATTTCTTAGGTGCTAGAATCAATAATTACAGTTTGGAAGAATTGGAAGAACATATTTTCAAACTAGTTGAAACAAAGACTCCGTCGCATGTGGTGGGTGTTAATGTAGATCAAGTATTGAAAATAAACAAAGACCGTTATTCCAAAGAAATTTTTGACAATGCGACAATAGTTTTTACAGATGGAAAGCCTATTATGTGGATGGCTGGTTGGTTGGGAACTCCCATAATCGAAAGAACGACGGGGCCTGATTTGATGCTGGAACTGTGTAAAGGTGCGGCATTGAAAGGATATCGTGTATTTTTACTAGGGGCGGGACCTGGAGTTGCTAAAATGGCTGCTGATAAATTGCGTAATCAAGTGCCGTCATTGATAGTAACTGGTACTTATTCTCCTCCTTTTGGCTTTGAAAAAGATGATATGGAATTGAATAAAATAAATGAAATGCTTAGGGCGTCTTGTTCTGACATGTTATTTGTAGGAATGGGGTCTCCTAAACAGGATATATTTATTTATGAGAATAAAGATAAGTATAATATCCCTGTTTCATTCTCAATGGGGGCGGCCATTGACTTTATTGCGGGAAACGTTAAACGTGCACCAAGATGGATGATAGCTATAGGGTTGGAATGGTTTTATAGAGTTTTGCAGGATCCTCGTCGTTTATGGAAACGATATTTTATAGATGCATGGGCTATTGTTCCGCTATTTTTACATGCTTGTAGACATAAAGACTAATTTGAATGTTCTTTTTATTAGAGTTTAGATAAATAGTATTTGTTATGAAATAATAAACAAATGAAGATGAGTAGAATAGCAATTATTGGAGCAGGTATTTCAGGACTTACGGTTGCACAATTGTTAAAAAAACGGCATAAAGTAGTTGTTTTTGAAAAAGAAGCAACTCCTGGGGGGCTTATTCGTTGCCGTAGAGTTAATGGAAATTTGTTCCATATCTGTGGTGGACATGTATTTAATAGTAAACGTGAAGATGTACTTGATTGGTTTTGGAGTAAATTTGAGCGCAGTGAAGAATTTACTAGAGCCGATAGAAATTCTGTCGTATTTATGGAAAATGGGAAAAAGATTCCTTATCCAATAGAAAATCACATGTATCTTTTTGATTCAGATATTCAGAAAGCCTTTATTGATAATCTAATATACATGGCAGAGAATAAAGGATATGAAGTTCAAAATTTTGAAGAATTTCTGCGTGGGCAATTTGGAGAGACACTTTATCAATTATATTTCCAACCATATAATAAAAAAGTTTGGCGTAGGGATTTGTCACAAGTTCCTTTGTCTTGGCTTGAGGGCAAATTGCCTATGCCTACGGTTGCAGAGATGATATACAATAATATGAATCATGTTGAAGAGAAGTCATTTGTTCATGCTACCTTTTGGTATGAAAAAATGGACGGCTCACAATATATTGCTGATAGACTTTCGGAGGGGCTGGATATCCGTTATAATTCGAATATAAATGTAGGAAGTAAAGCTGATGGTGTATGGCATGTTGAGGGAGAGGACTTTGACAAGATAATTTTTTGTGGAAATATAAAACAGATGCCTGTATTCATTCAAGGAATTGATATGGCACCCTATACACGTCAGATCGAAAGTTTGGAGTATCATGGTACAACTTCTGTATTCTGTGAAATAGACAAGAATCCTTATAGCTGGATTTATTTGCCGAGCCGTAAATATGAAAGCCATCGAATAATATGTACCGGTAATTTTGCTCCATCTAATAATGCTGATAATAAAATGACAGCTACAATAGAATTTACAGATGAGATGTCAAAAGAAGATATTCTTGATAATTTGACTCGTATTCCACTTCATCCTAAATATTTGGATCATGAGTATCATCAATATACTTATCCGATACAGGATACTCATACTCGTGAAATGATTCAGTCATTAAAGGAATATCTTGCTCATTATGATTTCTATTTTACCGGCCGTTTTGCCGATTGGGAATATTATAATATGGATATTGCAATGGGAGCTGCTATGGATATGGTGAGTAAGTATAAATTGTAGATTCATATTTCAATATGCAGAAAAATGATATAGGGTATAGAAGTAAAAACTCCCGAAACTTCTTTCAGAAAAGGTCTATTCAGTGGTTTAGAATCGCTTTCTTTTTATTTGGTATTTGTTGGTCTTTGGCTATTAATGCTCAAATATGGGGAACAACAGGTCTGTTACACATGCCAACGGCAGATATGGAAAGGGATAAAACATTTAAGATAGGAGGTAATTATTTGAAAAAAGGTACATGGGGAGGTAATTGGCCTTATGATACGTGGAATTATTATCTGAATATAACTATTTTCCCATGGTTAGAAGTTGGTTATCTTTGTACTTTGGATGCTTTTTCTGTAGGAGATTATCCTTGGAATAAGGATGGACGTCATAATTACTTTAATAATCAGGATCGCTCTTTTCATTTTCGATTACGCTTATGGAAGGAAGGATGGTGGAAAGATTGGACACCACAAGTTGTAATAGGTACTAATGATCCGGGTAGTCATGATAGTTATGGTGGTGGAAGTATATCGACAGGTGGTGAACAGGGAAATAATAATTTTTTGACCCGTTATTGGTTGGCTGCTACTAAGCATTTTGAATTTAGGAAAATTGGTACATTGGGAGTACACGCTGCTTTTGTCATTGGTAATGCTATGTTGTTTGAACATTACAAGAGACCTGCGGTAGGTGTGAATTTTAAATTTGAATTGTCTGGTCACGAATATTTGATAAATGCTTTGAATGGATTAAATCTTATGGCCGAATATGATGCGAGAACTTGTAATGTTGGCTTTGAGTACAGCTTCTGGAAAGACTACATCAATGCCATAGTAGAGCTGAACCGTTGCAAATACTTTTCCGGTGGCTTAGTCTTCAAACTCCATCTGAAATAATAAAAAA
>BLLV01000268.1 GCA_011959205.1 Bacteroidaceae bacterium | reverse complement strand
AACTCCCGACACCCGGTTTTGGAGACCGGTGCTCTACCAACTGAGCTACTCCCGTAAAAATCAGTCCCCGGTATATTACGACCGAGAACTGATCATATTATTTATCTAAATCATATTAGTCAAGAAGTTCTGTAATCTGACCAGCACCTACTGTACGTCCACCTTCGCGGATAGCGAAACGCAAACCTACGTTCAATGCAACCGGGTAGATCAACTCAACTGTAATAGTTACGTTATCACCAGGCATTACCATTTCAGTTCCTTCCGGCAAAGAGATTTCACCTGTACAGTCCATAGTACGCAAGTAGAACTGAGGACGGTATTTGTTATGGAACGGAGTGTGACGGCCACCTTCTTCTTTCTTCAAGATATAAACCTCAGCTTTGAACTTAGAGTGAGCCTTAACCTGACCCGGCTTACACAAGATCATACCGCGCTTGATTTCGTTCTTGTCGATACCACGCAACAGCAAACCAACGTTATCACCAGCTTCACCCTGATCCAACAACTTACGGAACATTTCAACGCCAGTTACAACTGATTTCTTGTCTTCACCCAAACCAAGGATTTCAATTTCGTCACCTACATGGATAATACCGGCTTCGATACGACCTGTAGCAACAGTTCCACGACCAGTAATAGAGAACACGTCTTCAACAGGCATCAAGAAAGGTTTATCGATATCACGCGGAGGCAACGGAATCCAAGTATCAACAGCGTCCATCAATTCCATTACTTTATCTTCCCATTCAGCAACACCGTTCAAAGCACCCAGTGCAGAACCGCGAATGATAGGAGTATTATCGCCATCGAATTCATAGAATGAAAGCAGTTCACGCATTTCCATTTCTACCAATTCCAACATTTCTTCATCGTCAACCATATCACACTTGTTCAAGAAAACAACCAAACGAGGTACGTTTACCTGACGAGCCAACAGGATATGTTCACGAGTCTGAGGCATCGGACCATCAGTTGCAGCACAAACGATGATTGCGCCATCCATCTGAGCAGCACCAGTAACCATGTTCTTTACATAGTCGGCGTGACCCGGACAGTCAACGTGAGCATAATGACGATTTGCAGTTTGATATTCTACGTGAGAAGTATTGATAGTAATACCTCTTTCTTTTTCTTCAGGAGCGTTGTCGATTGAATCGAAAGAACGCAATTCTGAAAGACCTTTTTTAGCCAACACAGTAGTGATAGCAGCAGTCAAAGTGGTTTTACCATGGTCAACGTGACCGATAGTACCAATGTTAACGTGCGGTTTCGAACGTTCAAATTTCTCTTTAGCCATAGCTTTACTTGTTATTTATTGATTAATAATCAGCAATTACGTTATCTAAAGAGCTGTTAACGAGACTTGAACTCGTGACCTCTTCCTTACCAAGGAAGTGCTCTACCACTGAGCTATAACAGCAATAAAAGAGAGCGGAAGACGGGGCTCAAACCCGCGACCCTCAGCTTGGAAGGCTAATGCTC
>BLLV01000267.1 GCA_011959205.1 Bacteroidaceae bacterium | reverse complement strand
GTCCGTCAGGTTCGAGTGCTTGATTGGCAAATAGTCTGACGTTAATAAGTTTGAGCGAATTTCCATTTTTCTGCTCAGCTAGGGACGAGATGCCCGCTCCCAGGCTTGCTCCATGGCCGCCATTCCCTTTCTTGCCGCCATTGTGCCAGTCTGAATGGAGGCTTCCATTTGTACCTGCACGTCCCCAATCTCCAGGAGTTCCTGCCGTGCCTACAGAGGCCCTGCTGATATCTTTGTGTTTCTTCCAGAAGTTTCCTCCGGGTGCACCTCCTCCTCCAGCACCGCCGCCATAACCTCCCTTACCACCATTGCCGCCATTGCCTCCTACCCCCGACAATTCTTTATTATGCCACCACGGAACCCAGAAGAAATCATGCAAGTTCTTATGGGTCGCTCCACCTCCATCTCCGCCAGATTCACCACCTGATCCAACGAGGCCATCGCGCCCTTTGCCTCCGGCTTTGCCATGGGCATCACTTAAAGACCCCCCCGCTGTGCCTTTTGCTCCGTTTGTCCAGTGTGGTTCACGTCCTGGAGCTCCATTCAAGGCACCTGCTTTTCCACTCCGGCTGCCAGTAGTGTTGTCAGATCCTGAATAGGGACGAAAACCATTATCACCTCTTCCGCCATATCCTGTTCCTTCTCCGCCCTTACCTCCGCGTACTTGATTCCCTTGAATCACACTGTTGGTGATCGTGACGTCTCCACTGAGGTGCAAATAGCCGCCACCAGTCCCAAGTCCGCCACCACCTCCGTTCTCACCATTGCCGCCTTTTGCGCTGCCTTTGGAGGCATTAACTTGATTCACAACTAGTTTTAGCATATTGTCCTTCTCAAGTTGCCCTATTTCGATGAGTGGGCCGTTAAAGGGTGTTCGTTTTTCTCCTGTAAAAACCTCTGGGTCACGTCCAAGAATGGTTACATTCTTGGGGTTTGTCACATTGATTTTGATATCTCCTGTTGGAATTTTGAGTGTTGAATTAGTGCGTATTGTCCAGTAGGGAAGATCGGCTTTTGCTGTATCGCCGACGAATTAGACGGTGTAGATCTCGGTGGTCGCCGTATCATTAAAAAACGAATAGCCTTGTGTAGATCTCGGTGGGCGCGGGATCATTAAAAAATGGTGGGGGTGGAGGGTAGATGGGGAGGTGGGAT
>BLLV01000266.1 GCA_011959205.1 Bacteroidaceae bacterium | reverse complement strand
GGACGCCCAAGTGCTGGGAAGTCTGAAAACGGGTATCCATCAAATGAAGCGCCTGCCAATCCAAATGAGCTACATCCATTTTAAAATCGCCCGAGACATCATGAGGTTTCAAGATACCATCCAGATGCGCCTTGACATCCATGGCCCAGTTTTTCACCGCCAGTGAAGCATGAACCTTCGATTTCTCCAGTCCGGCAGCCAGTGAGATCCCTGTCAAATGATAACTACCGTAATGAAAACGATCTATTCCCCCCTCTGCATTGAAATAAGTACGGGGGGAGAAAAAATCAAAACCTTCCCCCTCCACTTTCAGACGGGTGGATAGGGTGTACAAAGAGTCGGCAGGCATAAACTGGTGCAGGTCAAAATGATTGATAGCCAAGTCTGCCTCATACTTGTCATGCGACAAGTCGTATTTGGCAAACAGGCGCGCCGCCCGTTCCATCTTAAAATCATGCGCCACGGAGATGCTGTCATTATAAACCGTTATAGGAATGGTATCGACCGCAGCCACCGCTTGCGCTTCGGGCTGCATCAGCAACAGATCCGTCCCCATTTTAGGTCCTGCCATCGTAAATTTACCCTCCAAGCGCGTTCCGTATGGAATTTCTATTCCTTCGGCCAGCGTGGAAACAAACTTCAAATCCTTGGTTTCGGCTTCCAAAGTGATATCCCCTCCGCGCAGCAGGCTGTCTGTCAGATGAGTCAGCTCGCCCTGGGCAAACAATTCCATCGCTCCGGGCAGTTCGGCAGCCAGAGTAGTCAGTTTCAGCTTGCTCAAATCTCCGTCAATCCCCGTACGGATGCGCAGGGGTTCGGAGGGATACTGCCTGACAAACTTTTCGTCCATGCTTCCCATGAATCTCACCACATCCGGTTTTCCGATATCGGCCATCAGGCGTGCGGACACCAAGCCTTCATTCTTGAAATCCAAAACATCCCAATCCATTGCAGCGTTCAGCTCCAGATAAGAATCTCGGGTCTCCAGTTTCAATGAAGGCACACGCAGCACCTTGCCATTGGAGGACAGCCGCCCTGTGGTAGAGACAATTTCCAACCCCGAACGCTCTTTCAGCACAAACTGGCTGATTACAGCTTTCATGTTCCTGCCCTCGTAGTGCAGGGAATCCAATTTCACGCCGATATCCGTCAGTGCAATATGGGACGGATCCAGCCCGGAGGGCAAGCTATCGGCAGGTGAGGCAGCCAGCAGTTTCCCGCTGTCGTAGCGCACACGTCCGTTCTTTATCCGGAATGTTTGCAGCGAATAGGCCGATTTATGCAAGTCTATCAAACCGTCGCGCAACGTGGCATTGTCCAGCGAAGCCGCCAATGACAAGCTGTCCAAAGGCATATCCAGTGCAAAGGATACATTCTGCAAATCAATATCCTGCAATATTATTTTCCAATAGGTGGTGTCGCTTGCAGCCGTATCGGCGGCAGCGGTGTCATTCAGGCAGAGGGATAAATCCGTATCTTTCAACAAAACTTTGTTAACTATGGCAGTTTCGGGATCCAGTGCTACTCCATGACTGGAAATGAACAATTCCCCCAAAGTACCGTTCAGCTTCATGCCATGTATCAGATCATTAGAATTTACCGTAGCTCCCTGCAAGGATATGCCATCCACTTCCACCTGCTTTTTCAGCAGTGGCAGCAACTGCACATTCACCTGCAAGCGGCGTACGCTGAACAACGTATCTTTATGCGGAGAAGCGGCATCTACATCGGTCACCACCAGATTCAGCGGAAATGACAAAGAGATACGTCCTACGGAGATGTTCATACCGGTAGCCTCCGAGGCATATACCGCAGCTTTGTCCACCAGAAAATTCTGAACGGGTGGCAGGTAAATCAATATACATAAAATGACGAACAGAATGAACGGAGATGCTATCGTCCACAATGTCCAACGAACATATTTCTTCTTCATTGAGTGTCTGTACAAGTATTCCTGCAAATTTAAACAATTTTATCGGCATAATGGTTGAGAGAACGCTGCATTTATCTTCTGCTTTCCATAAATTTATAAAAAAGAACTTACGGGATACCTGTTTTGCCGTGAAAGATTATAGATCTTTCAGGCATAAGATCTATAATCTTACAGTTCTCCGGTCTGTTTCCATAACATGAACCATACGGATAAGTCGACAAATACAAAGAAGAGAGAGAAGATACTTCAAATGCTGATCCTTTTTTCCCATAAAAAATGTACGCGTACCTATATTATATAACTCCCATCTTTTCAGGAAGGGGATGCATCTGATGAAAGATTCCCTCTCTCTTTTTGCCATTCCTTTCTTCGCTTTTCCACTCTTACTTCGATTTTATTTACTATCTTTGTCCGATAAATAAAAAACGCCCCATGACATCAAACAAAATTTTACTAATATGCCTGGCTTTCATCGCATTGACAGCATGCAGTGCCGGCTCGAAAAAACAAAAGAATCATCTTATGGAAAATGAAAATCGCACCTTGGTGAAACTGGAAACCACCATGGGAAATATCACAGTGGCCCTGTATAATGAAACGCCGAAACATCGTGATAACTTTATCAAACTGGTAAAAGAAGGGGTATATGACAGTACACTGTTCCATCGGGTTATCAAACAATTCATGATTCAGGCCGGCGACCCGGACAGCAAAAACGCATCGGATACCGCCATGCTGGGCAGCGGTGATGTGGGCTACACCATTCCCGCCGAGTTCAATCCGAAATTCTTCCACAAGAAAGGGGTATTGGCGGCAGCACGCCAGGGCGATGACGTGAACCCTGAAAAGGCTTCATCGGGTTGCCAGTTCTATATTGTTACCGGACGCAAGTTCACCGAACCGCAACTGCTGGGCATGGAGAACAAAATAAACGAACAACGCGAAGAAGCCCTGTTCGACAGTTTGGCACGCCAGCACATGAAAGAAATATACAAAATGCGCAAGGCAGGCGACAATGCCGGATTACTGGAATTGCAGGACACACTGGAAGCCCAAGCACGCGAACTGGCCGATAAAGAAGAGAAATTCCGCTTCACCCCCGAACAGATCAAAGCATACAGCACCATAGGCGGCGCCCCTCACCTAGACGGCTCTTATACCGTATTCGGCGAAGTGACAGAAGGTATGGAAGTAGTAGAAAATATTGAAATAGCAAAAACAAACCGTGCAGACCGTCCTGTAGTGGATATCCGGATTCTGAAAGCAAGTATCGAATAAGTGATATGATTAACATCAACCGATACACTTTGTCCAACGGACTGCGTGTAATACACAACGAGGACAATACGACTCAGATGGTGGCACTGAACCTGCTGTACGATGTGGGTGCACGCGATGAGGACCCTGACCATACCGGATTCGCCCATCTGTTTGAGCACCTGATGTTCGGAGGCTCTGTCCATGTGCCCGATTATGACACTCCGGTGCAAAACGCCGGAGGCGAGAACAACGCATGGACGAATAATGACATGACCAATTATTACATCACCCTCCCCCGCCAGAATGTGGAAACCGGATTCTGGCTGGAGAGTGACCGTATGTTGTCCCTCGACTTCAACCCGCGCAGCCTGGAAGTGCAACGGCAAGTGGTGATCGAAGAATTCAAACAGCGGAACCTGAACCAGCCATACGGCGACGCCTCGCATCTGCTACGCGCCCTGGCTTATAAGGTACATCCGTACCAGTGGCCTACCATCGGCAAAGAAATCAGCCACATAGCCCATGCCACCCTGGAAGAGGTGAAAGCTTTTTTCTTTAAATATTATGCGCCGGACAACGCCATTCTGGCGGTAACGGGGCATATCACTTTTGAAGAGACAGTGGCACTGGCCGAAAAATGGTTCGGTCCTATCCCGCGCCGCAACGTAGTCCCCCGCTCACTGCCGACAGAACCTCGGCAGACGGAGGAACGCCGGCTGACAGTGGAGCGTAACGTGCCTGTAGACGCGCTCTTCATGGCATTCCATATCTGTGAACGGCGCCATCCCGACTACTATGCTTTTGATATGCTGAGCGACTTGCTGAGCAGCGGACGTTCCTGCCGCCTGGTGCAGCATCTGGTGCAAGAGAGACAGGTATTCAACAGCATCGACTCCTATATCTCGGGCAGCATTGACGAGGGATTGTTCCATATCACCGGCAAACCCGCCCCAGGCGTCACGCTGGAAGCAGCCGAAGCGGCCGTATGGCAAGAACTGAAAGCATTAGCGGAAGAAAGTGTGGATGAGGACGAACTGGAAAAAGTAAAGAACCGCTATGAAAGCGAACAGATATTCAATAACTTGAATTACCTGAACGTGGCTACCAATCTAGCTTATTTTGAACTGATCGGCAAAGCGGAGGATATCAATCAGGAAGTAAGCAAGTATCGTTCGGTCACCGCAGAGCAGATAAAAGAAGTGGCACAAAAAACATTTGTGCGGGAAAATTGTTCTACACTTTACTATAAATGTGCCAATGTGCTGATGTGCTAACTTGGCACATCAGCACATCAGTAAATTATGAACCATGCAACATTATAAAGCACTTTTCTCTTTAGGCCTCCCCATCGTAATCGGCCAGATAGGCGTCATCATTCTAGGCTTCGCCGATACATTGATGATAGGCCATCACAGTACGAACGAGCTGGCCGCCGCCAGTTTTGTCAACAACATGTTTACCCTGGCCATTATTTTCGCTACCGGATTCTCGTACGGGCTGACCCCTGTCGTAGGGAGCCTGTTCGGACGGGGGGAAACCCATGTCGTGGGACGGATGCTGAAGAACAGCCTGTTTGCCAATACACTGCTGGCGGTATTGCTCACGCTCATCATGTGGATACTCTACCTGAATATCCACTGCCTGGGACAACCCGAGGAACTGCTGCCCCTGATGCGTCCCTACTTCATCGTTTTGTTGATCTCCCTGTTGTTTGTGCTGCTTTTCAACGGCTTCAAGCAATTTGCCGACGGCATAACCGATACCCGCGTCTCCATGTGGATCTTATTGGCGGGAAATGTGATGAACATCATCGGCAACTATATCCTGATTTACGGCAAACTGGGAATGCCCGAAATGGGATTGCTGGGGGCGGGAGTTTCCACACTGGCCTCCCGCATCATGATGGTGATCGTATTCGCCGTCATCTTTTTTGGTACCCGGCGCTATCATATTTATAAAGAAGGTTTTCTGCACCATGCGCTCAACCGGGCGGACTTCCTGCACCTGAACAAACTGGGATGGCCCATTGCCATGCAGATGGGAATGGAGACTGCTTCGTTCAGCCTCAGTGCCATCATGGTGGGATGGATCGGGACTACTGCTCTGGCAGCCCATCAGGTGATGCTCGCCATTTCCCAAATTTGCTTTATGATGTATTATGGCATGGGAGCTGCCGTTGCCGTGCGGGTTAGTAATTTCCGCGGACAGAACGACCGGATAAACGTACGGAGATCGGCATACGCCGGATTCCATATCATGCTGCTCATCGCACTGATAGGAGCCTTGCCCATCTTCCTGCTGCGTAACGAATTGGGCGGATGGTTCAGCGATAGTCCGGCGGTCAGCGTGATGGTAGCACAACTTATCATTCCGTTCATCATCTACCAGTTTGGTGACGGATTACAGATAAATTTCGCCAATGCCCTTCGTGGAATCGCAGATGTGAAGCCCATGATGTATATCGCATTCATCGCCTATTTCCTTATCTCCCTGCCGGCCGGCTATTTCTTCGGTTTCATCATGGACTGGGGAATTATAGGAATATGGATGGCATTTCCTTTCGGACTGACCACAGCCGGAATACTCTATTACCTGCGCTTTAACCGTGATACGAAATTAAAATAAAGCCACCATGAGCCTGCCCAACCGTTCCACCAAGCTGAAAGTTGCATTCGGTTATATCCTGCTGACAGCACTGCTCTTTATATCCATCGGATATATCTATCAGGAGATGAAGTCACTGACCGGAACCGGTGATGATGAAGCCATCCTAAGCCAACGACGCCATGTCACCAATCAGATCATCGGCCAGCTTTATCAGGCGGAAGTCATCGGACAATCACTCAGTACGGGACAACTAGGGCAGTACTACCGATATAAACAGGCCATGAAACAGGCCAACACAGCACTCGACTCCCTGCGCACGCTGCTGACCGACAGCATGCAACTGGCACGGCTGGATACGGTGGGAATGCTCTTCATAGACAAAGAACGAAACATGCGCAACCTACTGAAAGCAATTCAGGATGGCGGAACGGACAAGATTTACAAACAGCATATCGACGAACTGATTGCCGAGCAAGACTCTTTGCTCAGCCTTCCCCATGTACGCAAAAAAGTAATCACACACACCAACTCATACGTCATCCGCAAGAAGCCCAAAAGCTTCTTCAAACGGCTGGGAGAAGTGTTCGCACCCGGAAAAGCCGATTCCACCCAAGTCAGCAATGTGATTCAAGAAGAATATACCGACACACTGACCGAAGCATACAGTCCGGCAGACACGGTGGCCATCCTGTTGAAAGACATACAGAGCCGGGTGACCGACACCCATCAGGAACGGATGGAAATGGTGAACCGACGCACCCAGTCCCTGCGCCTTAGCGGCTTAAAACTGAGCCAGAAAGTCAACCAGCTGTTAAGCACCATAGAGGAAGAAGAGCAGGCCCTGGCGCAAAAAAAACATATACAAAAGGAGTACATCCGACAAAACTCCATCCGCACAATGGCAGGAATTGCCATTGCCGCTGTGATGCTGGCTATCTCCTTTCTGATCCTGATATGGCGGGACATCACCCGCAGCAACCACTACCGCCGGGAACTGGAAAAAGCCAAACGCCGTGCCGAAGACTTGCTGGCGGCCCGTGAAAAACTGATGCTGACCATCACGCACGATATCAAAGCACCTGTGGGTTCCATCTTAGGCTATATCGACCTACTGGAACGGATCACTACCGAAGAACGTCAGCGTTTCTATCTGAACAACATGCAAAGCTCGGCCAGCCACCTGCTCAGCTTGGTCAAATCTCTGCTGGATTACCATCGACTGGATGCACATAAGATGGACATCAACCGGGTATCGTTTAACCCCCACCAACTGTTTGACACCATTTATATCAGCTTCAAACCGATGGCGGAATCCAAACGGCTGGAACTGGACTATCATTGCAACGAGTCACTGAACCGCGTGTATACAGGAGACCCGTTCCGCATCCGCCAGATAGCAGAAAACCTGCTCTCCAACGCGCTGAAATTCACCCGGGAAGGAAGCATCACCCTACAGGCAGCACTAGAAAACGGCCAATTGCATTTCAGTATCAGTGACACGGGGTACGGCATCAGCCGGGAAGAGCAACAACGTATTTTTCAGGAATTCACCCGCCTTCATAACGCACAAGGACAAGAAGGATTCGGCTTGGGACTGGCCATCACCCGCAAACTGGTACTCCTGCTCGAAGGGGAGATCAAGATAGAGAGCGAACTGGGGAAAGGCAGCCGCTTCCATGTATATCTGCCTTTGCCCGAAGGCTCTTCCCATCCGGATGAAAATCCCTCCGGACCGGAAGCAGAGCACATCCCTGCTTTCCCTGACGCAACCGGAATCCGGCAAACAGACACTCCCCACAAAGACAGCGAGCCGCTCCACCTGATTTTAATTGACGATGACCGCATACAATTACAGCTTACCACCGCCATGCTGGAACGCCCCGGAGTGACTGTGACCTGCTGCCATCATCCCGAAGAACTTCTCAACAAATTGAAGGAAGAGCGCTTCGACGCCCTACTCACTGACATACAGATGCCTGCCATGAACGGATTCGATTTATTGAAAACCCTCCGCACGCTGGACACATCATGGGTGCAAACCCTGCCGGTAATCGCACTGACCGCCCGTAGCGATATGGACGAGGCGTATTTCCGTTCGCATGGTTTTGCCGGTTGCCTGCACAAACCTTTCACCATAAACGAACTGTTCACCGCCATCTCCCAAGCCACCGGAAAAGACATCCCTGTCACGGGAAATCCCGCCCCCCATGAGGCACCAGCCGAAGAAAACCGGCACCCCAAAGAGGCATTGGACTTCTCCGCCCTGACTGCTTTCTCGGAAGATGATCCGGAAGCCGCTGCAGAAATACTCCGCACCTTCATCAGCGAAACAAAAAAGAACCGCAAGTGTATGGAAGAAGCGTTGGCGAAAAGAAATATGG
>BLLV01000265.1 GCA_011959205.1 Bacteroidaceae bacterium | reverse complement strand
TGAGCCTCTTGTCGGATTCGAACCAACGACCCCGAGATTACAAATCACGTGCTCTAGCCAACTGAGCTAAAGAGGCTTGTTATTTCTAACTTTGCAACCATTACACCTTAAATGGTTAAGCGGCTGCAAAGTTAGATAATTATTTTAAATCTCAAAAACTTTCAGCGTTTTTTTTTATTTGCCGCGCAGTTTTTCTTTATACTTTGTCAATTGCCTGGAAAGTGCATCCACGCACACGTCAACCGACTCTTCAAATGTATCACTCACCTTCTCCGCAAAGAACTCACCATTAGGAACTAACACTTTCATGCTAACCTCCTTGTTCATTGCAGTTTCAGGCTTTACTACTTTTAATGACACCTCCACTTTATTTATATCGTCACAATACTTTTCTAGCTTAACAGCTTTTTTCTGGATAAAATCCTGAAGTCTTTCCGTTGCATCGAAATGAATAGCTTGAATTCTAACTTCCATAATTACCTCCTTTTTTTACGCTCTTGGATGAGCTTGTTCATAAACTTTTTTAAGTTCCTCAAAAGTTGTATGCGTATAGACTTCCGTTGTTTTCAGGCTACTATGGCCCAGCAATTCCTTTACTGCGCCCAACTCTGCCTCATTATTCAGCATAGTAGTTGCAAAAGTATGCCTCAACACATGCGGACTTCTTTTTTTCAGCGATACCACCTTTGACAGGTTCCGTTTCACTAAAAGATATACCTTTCCGGCGTACATCCGTTTCCCATTCTCTAGAACAAAAAACGCCTCCGCTTCTCCAGGTAGCACTTCATTTCTTATTTTCAGATAAACAAGCATCGCCTCCCGTAGTTCTTCACCAAAAGGAATCAGCCGCTGTTTATTTCTCTTCCCTGTCACTTTTATCAGAGACGCAAAGAAATCGATATCCACATCATTCAGCCCTATCAACTCGGAAAGTCGCATGCCCGTGGCATAAAACATTTCCAATATCATTTTATCCCGACAACCTGCAAAATCGTCCTTAAAAGGAATCTCATCCAAGAGTCGGTCCATTTCACGTTCTTTCAGAAATATGGGCAGAGGTTTCTTGTTTTTCGGACCTATGACTTTCAACATCGGATCCACCCTTACCACACCTTTCCTCAGAAGGAAACGATAAAACGACCGGAGCGAACTCAATTTCCTGTTTACAGAAGTAGATGTATACCCAGCCTCCATCAGGTTCATTATCCAACCACGGACCAGATCCGCATCCACCGTTGTAAAATCGATATTCTCATCTCTCCCCTTGAAGTATTCTTCAAACTTGGTCAAATCTATTCCATAGCTAACTACCGTTTTCTCAGAATAGTTTCTTTCAAACCGAAGATAATCCAAAAAAGAGTCTGTCATCATAAGAAACGTCGCTTATCAATTCTGCAACGAATATATGAAAAAGAATTCAATTATTCAAAGAATGTGCGAGTTTTTAATTATTCTTCTACTTGCTGAAGCTTCTGTACATAGACTGCACGTTCTCTTTTCAGCCTGTTCAATACAGACGGCTTGTCGAATTGTTGTCTAGCTCTTAATTCTTTCACAACACCTGTTTTTTCAAATTTTCTTTTGAACTTCTTCAGCGCTTTTTCAATGTTTTCGCCTTCTTTTACTGGTACTACAATCATTGTTTTTAATTATTAAATATATTGTTATTAAAATTTTCCGATAGTCAAATTGCGGCGCAAAATTACACATACTTTCTTTATTTACAAAACTTTCCACAATTATTTATCTAAAATAATCTAGAAATCGTATCTTTGCTTTCCAGTATAAACCATTATAAACCTATTAAAATGAAATCGGAAATTATAAATAGAATAGCCGGTCTGCGCAATTTCATGCGCAAGCATAAACTTTCAGCCTTTATTATCCCCAGTACAGACCCGCACTCAGGAGAGTATGTTCCCGAACATTGGGAAGCGCGTAAATGGATATCAGGCTTTACCGGTTCGGCAGGTACAGTCGTCGTAACACCAGACAAAGCCGGACTTTGGACTGATTCACGTTATTTTATCCAAGCTGCCGAACAATTGGAAGGCACAGGTATCACTTTATTCAAAGACCGACTACCGGAAACACCTTCCATTATAGAATGGCTGAGCTGTGTATTGAATGCTGAAGACAATGTAGGCATAGACGGTTGGGTTAACAGCTACCAGGAAGCAGGCGACTTACAGAGAGAATTAGAGAAAAAGCAAATACATTTAATCCTCACTCCCGATCCATTCTGTGAATTATGGGC
Source organism: Bacteroidaceae bacterium (assembly GCA_011959205.1). Taxonomy (GTDB): domain Bacteria; phylum Bacteroidota; class Bacteroidia; order Bacteroidales; family Bacteroidaceae; genus Phocaeicola. The sequence continues at coordinate 4,102 of BLLV01000265.1, read as the reverse complement.
TGACCGGCCTGCTTTGCCCGACAGCAAAGTGTTCATACATGAATTAAAATATGCCGGCCTCAGCTGCAAGGATAAGATCACTCAAATACAAGAAGCCGCACGCCGCAACGGCTGTACAGGCATTTTAATTTCCGCACTGGATGAAGTGGCATGGGCTTTGAACTTGCGGGGAAGTGACATACATTGCAATCCGGTATTTGTGAGTTACCTTCTCATTACAGAGCATAATTCCACCTTATATATAATAGAGGACAAACTATCTGATGAAGTAAAGAGCCATCTAACTGAAAATGGAGTCACGGTGAGGCCTTATTCAACGATCGAGGAAGATTTAAAGGCTTTTACCGGAAAACTACAGTTGCCGGCCAATATCAATGCGGCCATCTATGCAGCAGCCCACACTCATTCCCTTATAGAAATAGCTCCTTCTCCCGTACTTCTTTTGAAGGCGATAAAGAACAAGACCGAAATTGAAGGCTTTCACCACGCCATGAAACGCGACGGAGTAGCGATGGTCAAATTTCTCCGCTGGCTGAAAGCTGCTGTTCCTGCCGGAAATGAAACCGAGGTAAGCATAGATAAGAAATTATACGAATTCCGCGCCGGACAAGCACACTTCAAGGGGATCAGTTTTGACACCATTGCGGGATATAAAGCACACGGAGCCATTGTTCACTATGAAGCGACCCCCGAAACAGATATCCCCCTAAAGCCCGAAGGCATGTTGCTGCTGGACAGCGGGGCACAATATTTGGACGGCACAACAGATATTACCCGCACCCTTGTTTTAGGAGCACTTACCGAAGAAGAAAAAACGGATTACACCCTGGTCCTGAAAGGATTTATCCAGCTCTCGATGGCACAATTCCCACACGGCACCTGCGGCACCCAGCTGGATGTGCTTGCCCGTCTCCCCATGTGGAAGGCCGGGATTAATTACCTGCACGGAACAGGACACGGTGTAGGTTGTTTCCTGAATGTGCACGAAGGGCCTCACCAATTCCGCATGAACCACATGCCGGCCTTGCTTGTTCCGGGTATGACCGTAACCAATGAACCCGGTATATATAAAGCCGGACGCCATGGAATACGTACGGAGAACACCATGTTGATTGTTCCGGCACAAGAGACAGAATTCGGCACCTACTACAAATTCGAGCCGCTCACCCTCTGCCCTATTGACAAAGAAGCCATCCTGACAGATATGCTGAGCGATGAAGAAATAACATGGTTCAACCAATATCATGAAAAAGTTTACACTCGTTTGAGTCCGGAATTGAACAATGAGGAACGTGAGTGGTTAAAAGAAGTAACATCTCCTTTAAAACGATAGGAATTAATTATGGCACTTATAAAATCAGTAAGAGGATTCACTCCGGAAATCGGCGAAAACTGCTATTTAGCCGACAATGCCACTATTATAGGTGATGTTGTCATCGGAAAAGATTGCAGCATCTGGTTCAATGCCGTATTGCGCGGTGATGTAAATTCCATCCGCATAGGCGACCGCGTAAACATTCAGGACGGCAGCGTACTGCACACGTTGTACCAGAAGTCCGTTGTGGAGATTGGAAACGATGTCTCTGTGGGACACAATGTAACCATACACGGAGCTACCATAAAAGATGGCGCCCTGATCGGGATGGGATCTACCGTACTGGATCATGCCGTCGTGGGCGAAGGAGCCATTGTAGCCGCCGGTGCCTTGGTATTGAGCAATACCATTATCGAACCGGGAAGCCTTTGGGCAGGCGTTCCTGCCAAATTCATCAAAAAAATACCTGAAGCACAAAGCAAAGAGCTGAACCAAAAGATAGCCAACGGATATCTGATGTATGCCTCTTGGTTTAAAGAAGAAGAGGAAGAAAAGAAATAATTCCATCTGTCAAAAAGAAAAAAACGCTAGTATTAACTAAAAAAGGATTGATTATGAAAAAGTTCATTATTGCAGCCAGCATGATATTTCTAGGATTAGGTTCCGCCTTTGCGCAACAAGGAAAACAGGCGGTGGGCGGTAGCTTAAGCTACGGAACTGAAACAGAAAGTGTGGGTATTGGTGCCAAATACCAATACAATATTACCAATGAGATACGTATTGAGCCTTCTATGGATTATTTTTTCAAGCACAACGAGCTGAGCATGTTCGACATTAATGCCAATGTCCATTACTTGGTTCCGATAGCGAGCAATGTGAAAATTTATCCGTTAGCCGGATTTACATTTACCAGCTGGCATCAAGATTTAGGCATAGGGGCAGGCTTTGGGGCCAGCACCAGCAAATTCGGTGTCAACCTGGGGGCAGGTATGGAATTTGCTTTAGATAGAAACTGGAGCATGAACTTCGAAATGAAATACCAATTGGTCAGTGATCTGGATCAGGCTGTATTCAATCTGGGCGTAGCCTATAGTTTCTAAATCATAACCCAAGAAGGATAAGGCACTCTTTAGAGATACCTTTATCCTTCTTTCTACCAAAAGGCTAACCAGCCTTATACATTCATAAACCTGCAGGGATGCTGGAATTATCTTCATTTTAAATGGCTCAGCGATAAAAGCCGGTTGTTCCTTTTCTCCTTTCATCTACCGCTGAAACACCCTGTTCATAGGCATTCCGGCTATGAAAGGACATTCTTTCATTGTCCTTTCAGCCTCCAAGTCTTTGTCCTGATTGTGAAAGGAGACAAACATACAGCTGAAACGGAAGTGAGGGAAAGTGGTTTCAGTTTTAACCGGCTGATTGTCTGTGGATATTGCATAAAATGAAAGGGTGACGGGAGAAAGGGGGATATTGACTTAGCGGGGGGAATGCGATGAACAAGCTAGGTTTGTTCACTGAACAGGCTAGGTCTGTTCACGAAACATGCTGGCGTGTTTAAAAAACGTATAGTTGTTTTTTAAAAAGATGAAGATGTTTTCTTAAAAGATGAAGGCGTATTTTATTCAACAATAAACTTTAGTTAGTAACGTGTAAGCCTGCACGTACGTTGGCATCGGGTTACACATACGCAAGCATCGCCCTACACATATGTATGTATCGCACCCAGCTCCGTTGGCTTTCGCACCAAGCTCCATTGAATCTTGCACCAAGTTCCATCGAACCTTGCACCAAGCTCCAGTGGATTTTGTAGCAAAGATAGCATTATCTTCCACCACCAACAGCTTAATCATAGCTTCTCCCTTCTTAAAAAAACAGCAGTTATACCTTCTCCTCACCCGGCAGAGAAAGAGAGAACTCGCTATACTCTCCTTCAATACTTTCCACATTCACTTTTCTACCATGTGCCTCGGCCACGCGGAAAACATAGTTCAATCCCAATCCAAAACCCAGTGCACCGCCCTTACGGATGCGATCGGCTGCCGAAGCACGTTCATATTTCTCGAATATGCGGCTTTGATCTTTCAGAGGGATACCCATACCGTTATCCCTTACCTTTATTAAAAAGGATTTATCAGCCTGGCATGAGGATGAAATTTGTATATCCACCTCCTCACCCGAATATTTTATAGAATTGTCTATCAGGTTGCCGAGGGCTTCTTGCAGAAATTCCTCATCAGCATACACCCACTCCGACTCCAACCGGAGGGAAAAATGTACCGGTTTCTCCGCTTTGGCAGTATATTTCCCGATAAGGTCTTCCAGCATGGGACGAAGTTGTACTTCCTCCTTCACAAGCCTCAACTGATAGTTTTCTAATTTTGAAAGAGTCAACAATTTGTTTGTCAAGGACAACAGATGCTCACTTTCATCCTGCAATATCTGAAAATACTTCTCGCGTTTGTCCGGATAGGGATCCAGCCTGCCTGATCTGAGCATTTGACTTCCCATCCAAATACAAGCCAGCGAAGTTTTTATTTCATGAATCATGGCGTATGAGAAATCTTCACGTATCTTGGTTATCTTATTCTGACAGGAAATAATACGAATCTGATAAACCACACAATAGATAGCCCACACCATCAGCAATACAGTAGCTATAAGGGTCAACGTCATCCGTTGGGAGATCACCCAATAGGGATTGACGATAAAGGCTTGCAGGTTTTCAGCGCGTAATCATTCTATTTTCCGCCACGACAATTTTATCGGCTGTTTTTCAGCCGATAA
>BLLV01000264.1 GCA_011959205.1 Bacteroidaceae bacterium | reverse complement strand
TTCCCGAAGGAGGACGGTTCATGAACCGCAACGGTATGCCTGATGTGTGGGAATATAGGGTCATAGAACATGTAAGGGCTCATAACGTGGAGCATGTCTACAAGGTGGCAAGGGTGAAGCTTGCGGACGGAACTTTTGTAAGCACAATGGAACATCCGCTGAAAAAACTTGGAGGTATTTTCTCCCCTGAACTGCTTGCCCGTCTGCTCTGTCTGAAATATGACTTCAGTATGCCTGAGAACAGACAGATAAGACTGCTTGCCAGAGAGGGCATCCACATAAGCAATACTACGCTGAACAGCTATATCCATAACGGAATCGCCAAGCTAAAGGAGTTCATGGAAGACGTCTTCAAGGGGTTTGTACAGCAGGCTGAATATCTTATGGTTGATGAGACGACCGAACTTGTAGGCATCGAAACAAAGGAAGGCAAGGCTTACAGGAGAAAGTACTTATGGGCATTCTTTGCAAAGCATATGAAGATGGTCTATTATCACTATAACAACGGCAGCAGGTCATCCGATGTGGCGAAGTCGTTCCTGGAACATTTTATGGGGACCCTTTCCACTGACGGATATACGGTTTACAGAATGTTTGATGGAGAAGACTCAAAGGTGCTTCATATAGGATGCTGGACGCACTGCAGAAGGTTGTGGGTTGACGCCTTGCCTTCGGACAGGACAGCGATGGAGATAATAGACTCCATCGGCGATATGTTCATGAATGAAGAGCTGTTCCGCACCATGAAGCTCAGCGGTGAGCAGATAAAGGGGAAAAGACGGAAGCTTACAGGACCGATCCTTGAAAGTATCCATCATAAGGTGGTCATGATGATGCAGGATGCGAAGATTATGGCTAACGAACTGATGAGAAAGGCTGTCAATTATACGTTAAACCAGTGGAAGTCCCTGAGAAATATCCTCAAGGACGGTGCAGCGGAAATATCGAACAACCTCTGTGAACAAAGGATGAAACCGGTAAAGCTGTTGCTCAAGAACTGTATGAACATAGGCAGTGAGGATGCGGCAGAAAACTCGGCATTCATCTTCTCTCTGATAGAAAGCTGCAAGCTTAATGGCATAGACCCTCAGGATTACCTGAAGCACTTGTTTGAATGTATTCTTCATGGTAAGGACTGCGACAAGAAGACTCTTCTACCATGTTTTTATAAACCGGAATGTTAAAACAAAAATATTTTCTTGTGGGCATTTTTATTTTATCGGCTGAAAAACAGCCGATAAAATTGTCGTGGCGGAAAATAGAATGATTAC
>BLLV01000263.1 GCA_011959205.1 Bacteroidaceae bacterium | reverse complement strand
CTATTTCTGTGCGCGAAGCTGCAAGAATACAATCATTTCCAGATGATTTTTTCTTTGAAGGTTCACGTTCAGCCATGTTTAAACAAATTGGTAATGCTGTGCCTCCATTGATGGCTCATGCCATTGCCAAAGCAATAGCACAATTGTTATGAATTCTGAAAGATTTCCAATAAAAGCAACCAGCCACATAATAAATCTACTAGGTGATGAACTTATTGGTAGTGATAGCCTAGCAATTTTTGAGCTCGTCAAAAATTCCTATGATGCTGACGCCACGAAGGTTACTATCTATTTCCAAAATTTAGATTCTTCTGAGCGTAAAATTATAATTGAAGATAACGGTAGCGGTATGACTATCGATATCATTCAAAATGTTTGGTTGACGATTGGAACTGATTACAAAAAGAAAAAAGCCAAAATCAGCCCAATTTTCAAACGTTCTTCTTTAGGTAATAAGGGAGTAGGTCGTCTTGCTGTACATCGTTTGGCTGATGAAATAACTTTAGAATCTCAAGCTAAAGGAGAGCTTTTCGGTTCTAGACTCCATATCAACTGGAAAGAATTAATCCAGTCGGAAGAATATATTGAAAATCTGTCGGTCGAGGTTAATGACGGCATATCCGACTTGTTCAAACTTGGTCATGGCACCCGAATAGTTCTTTCCGGACTTAAAACGAAAAAATGGACAAAATCCATTTTGAAAGATTTAGCGCAAAAGATAGAGAATATTAAAAATCCATTTAAGGTTCTTGACTCATTTGAGATTGAAATCGTATGCGATGATGAAGAGAAACAGAAATGGATTGACGAGGCCAAAACACCTCTTTGGGTCTTAGCAAAAAGTTTGTATACTTTTCAATTTGTTATTGAACCATCTGATAGTGGCTGTGCCGTTTTTAAATGGGGCTATAAGTTTAATCCAATTAACTTTCCTGCCTCGGCTAAAATGGCAAATAGGGAATTATCTGGGGAGCAGGATCTTTTATTAAAACAAGAATCTTTCAATGATAGACCTCATAATATATTAATGAATGAAGATTTGTCAAATATCGGCCCCATTTCGGGCATATTCCATGTATTCAATCAGAATGGGAATGTCATTGACTACACATTTGGAACAGGGAAAAGAGTTGCTATTAAATCATTCATAAAAGACAATTGCGGAGTAAAGGTATTCCGGGATAACATTCGTGTATACAATTATGGAGAACCTTCAGATGATTGGCTTGGTCTAGAGTTAGCCAAAGTTCAACGAGCAGGAGACCATTTTAGCAAAAAGGTGACAATTGGTGCCGTCTTTTTAGATTTGCTTAAAAGTGAAAATGGTCTCAAAGAAAAAACAAACAGAGAAGGTTTCACTGATAATGGAACCTTTAGATTATTGACTTCCATTGTTCAAGAGGTGTTTAGTGCGTTTGAACGGATAGCCATTGATGACAGAGACAAAATAGAGGCATTTACATCTCATACTCCTAACGTCAAGAAAATAGGTTTATCAGATACGATTAAAGAACTTGATGCTAAACTCGCAAAAAAAGGACTAACCGATGAATTTAATCCTTTGCTAAAGAAAGTAGAAAAGGATTACAATGAAATGAGGGATTTGATGCTCAATTCAGGAATGAGTGGTCTAAACCTCAGCCTTGTGTTTCATGAAGTAGAACGTGAGATTCGGTTCATTAATATTTCATTAAATGATTCCGATTATGATAAGATTCTTTTGAAACAACGGGTAAAATCATTAGTACACTTAATCGAGAATTTTGCGCCAATTGTAAAACAAAACAAAAGAATTAAAACCTCTGCATCAAAATTAATAGAAAGAGCAATACAAATACATAATTCTCGTTTCCGCTATCACAATATCATATACTCCACACCCATATTGACCAAAGAGTCTGACGACTTTGAGATCAAAGGACCCGGAAACCTTCTTCTTAGCACAATCTCTAATATAATAGATAATGCTATATATTGGGTCTGCATAAAGCATGAAAAAGATTCGGGCGCCAAGGCATCTAAAGCTATCTATATTAATTCCGATACAAAATCTTTTGATGGTCCAGCGATTGTCATTGCAGACAATGGCGAAGGTTTTAAAATGGAAACAGACGAATTGGTACAACCATATAGAACTCTCAAACCTGGTGGGATGGGATTAGGTCTTTACTTTTCAAACCTAGTAATGGAGACAATTGGAGGAAAACTTCTCTTCCCTTCCAATGAAGATTGTTCTGTACCACAGGCATATACTGGTGCAATAGTTGCAATTATTTTCCCAAATGATTAGTATGATTGAAAATAACCGTATAATAATAATTGATGACGATGAAGAACACTTGGCACAATTGCGTCAAGTGTTTTATAATCATGGAATCGGATGTAAAGGATTTGTCTACGACGGATTTAATTTTCCGGATCATCCAATGACTGGTGTGCGTTTTGCTTTTTTTGACGTACACTTAAATCAGGCTGGAGATATAAATTCAACTCTAAAGGATGCAATAGGGCATTATATAAATATCAATAATGGTCCATATGTGCTTGTGTTTTGGACAAATCGCGTAGAGCTTATTTCGACATTTATAAATTTTATCAATAGAACAGACGATGAATTCAGACGGAAATTAAAGCCGCTATTGATTACATCCATCGACAAAACAGACTTCCTTGATTCTGAGAAGAAATTAACAGAAAAGCTGGAAGAAATTCTCTCTTCAGACTTGGTTAAGTGTCTTATTAGATTTGACGAGTCTGTACTCATAGCGGCAAGACAGACTCTTGATAGAATCCTAAATATTATACCATTTTCGGACAACTGGGGTGAGTCAAATCAATATAATAAAGATTGCCAAGACGTTTTTTCAAAAATAGCAGAAGCTACATATGGATTAAATCAGGCTAAGTCTAATCCGGATTCGGCAATAAAGGAGAGTATTGTTCCCGTATTTAAGCATATTCTTCTGAACAATGGAGATACTTATTGGGCAGATTTTTTGTTACCGTTAAAACAAGCGAAGAAATCTGGGGACCTAAAATTTCCTGAAGGCTTCTCAGTTGAAAAACTGAATACAATAATTCATATTGATGGTTTGAATATTCCACCTCAAAACATTTATAGTCGAGGTGCAGTATGCAAGTTTATAGAACAAGATTTCGACAATAATTTCACAAGACTTTTTAATATCAAGTATACGGAATGGTTTGGATTGACTTTCCCCGGTATAACTAAGGAGGAACGACAGACGGCAATCCCAATTGCAATTGAGTTCAGTGCCGCTTGTGATTATTGTCAAAACAAGAAGAGAACAAACAAATATATTCTTGGCATAATGTGTCCGTCTCAGTTACTGAAGAATGTAAAAATTGAGCAGAAAGGAGACTATTCTTTATACTTACCATTCAGTTTTGAATACAATGATAAGAATTGGAGTATAGGGCTTAATCTTAATTACACATTTGTAATTACGCCAGCAAGAGTTCTCTTAAGTGAACCTCCACTGTTTTTATTGTCAAAAGAATTAATGGATATGATTGGGCATAAGTACGCATCCCATATATCACGTATTGGCTACACATCATTTTAGATCATGGCTGATATAATGACACCGAATCAACGGAGTCGCTGTATGGCGGCTATCAAGGGCAAGGATACCAAGCCGGAGATTTTGGTGCGGAAATTCTTGTTCAGCAAGGGGCTTCGGTATCGTCTGAACAACAGAAAACTCCCAGGCTCACCGGATATTGTATTGAAGAAATACAAGACAGTCATATTTGTAGATGGCTGCTTTTGGCACGGCCATGAAGGATGCAAGTATTTCAGGCTGCCCAAAAGCAACACTCCGTTTTGGGAGACTAAAATTACGCAGAACATAGAACGCGACAAGAAAACGACACAAGCATTGATTGCTCTTGGTTGGAAAGTAATCCGTATTTGGGAGTGTGAACTCCGTAATAAATGCAACCGGGAGGTTGCTTTGAACAAACTCTTTAATGATATAACGTGTTCTACTGTTAAAAGATATTCTATTGAAGAACCGGATATCCTTGTGGCGGCAGAATCTAAAGCTCCTTATTCCGCAGATTAAAATTGCACAAAATGCAATTTATTGAATCCTTGTACCAATTTTATGGTTTGAGATGGATGGTTCTTCAATGAAAATTGTTACCTTTGTGTCATTGAACAAGGAATAAGCATCATGGGCAAAGATATAAACCGAATCAAAGTCATACTTGTGGAGAAGAAGCGAACCAACAAATGGCTTGCCGAGCAACTCGGCAAAGATCCTGCTACAGTCTCCAAATGGTGTACGAACACTATTCAACCGAGCCTCGACACTCTTCTTAAGATTGCCGAGCTTCTTAATGTGCAGATTCAAGAATTGGTAAAAATGCCCGAATAATAGAAATTTAGAATTCTAATGGCTACCATCATAAAAGATATACAAGAAGAGTCCGATAAGATTACCAAGGTAAAACGAATCATAAAGAATCGTTCGGAAAAACTGGAGAAAAAGAATATTCTTCCCACTCCTCTATCAGAGGATGTTTCTTGGAAAGAACTTCCGTTTTCACATCCTGAAAATACTATTCGTATTGGCACTGTATTTTCGGGCATTGGTGCATTTGAGCATGCCTTCCAGCGGTTAGGATTAAAGCATCAAATAATGTTCGCTGGAGATATAGATGCTAAATGTAAAGAAAGTTATTTCGCAAATTATAAAATAAACGAGGATGACTGGTTTACCGATATACGCGATTTTGATGCGAGGAAATATGTTGGTAAAGTCGATATAGTTGTTGGTGGTGCACCGTGTCAAGCTTTTTCGATGGTTGGTCATCGGTTGGGGTTTGAAGATGCTAGAGGCACCTTGTTTTATGAGTTTGCCCGAGTTGTCAAAGAAACACAGCCTAAAGTGTTCTTATTTGAGAATGTACGAGGGTTGCTTAATCACGACAAGGGAAGAACATGGCACGTCATACATGACATCTTTGAAGAGTTAGGCTATGATGTAAAATTCAGAGTCTTGAATAGTTGCGATTATGGTATCCCTCAGCATAGAGAACGGGTGTATTGTCTTGGATTCAAAAAGAAAACTAAATTTGAATATCCAGCACCGATAGAATTGGAATACCGTATGTATGATTTTCTTGAAGATTTTATTGATACGAAATACTTTCTTCGGGAAAAAGGTGTAAAATTTGTCACAAGTCATAAGAATCGGATGAAGAGTTACACACAAATCAATGGAGATATACAATTGTGCCAAAAAAGAAACCAGCAATTCAACTGGCATGGAGATTTTGTATTTCATCCCGATTCGGAGCTGACGGAACATGATACGGATTTCGACGAATTCATCTTTGATGTTAAGGATGTAGAAGAGAAGTACTATCTTTCAGAAAAGGTGGCAAAATATGTTTTGGCGGGAGGGACAAAAAACTTCAAGACTTCTACAGAGACCGATTTAGATGTGGCCCGCCCATTACTTCAATCTATGCACAAAATGCACCGGGCTGGCGTAGACAATTACGTCACTCACAAGGGACGCATTAGGAAACTCACCCCACGTGAATGCCTGCGTCTGATGGGATTTAAAGATACTTTCAAAATAGTTGTGTCTGATACATCAGCCTACCAACAAGCTGGGAACAGTATAGTTGTAGATGTGCTGATAGCCATTCTTAAACAGATGGATATCACACAATATGGTATAACAGAATAACGACAAACTTATGGCTGATATTATTTGCCGATGGAGAAATGGAACCCCAAAAACAGTTGTTGAGTTGGTAAACTCTATGCCGCATGAGGTCTTGACTTCTGAGCGGTTCAGGAATATCATGTCTACTAAATGGGATGGGGATTTCTTTAGAACTCCATACCAATTGGCATGCCAATTAGGTTTATATTATGAATCTGAGGAAGGATATTTCTTTCCTCGTTTTGACCACGATATCACAACAGAAGAAGCCGAAATTTATTTATTTCATTGGCTTCCTCGTTACTATATTCCGAACCCGTATATCAGCAAAAAGGGATTTAACAACATTGAATGTCCTACTTTCTTTCTGAGGACATTGTACGAATATGTACGAGAACATCCAAATTGCGATTACCATGATGCTTGTCTTGCATGTTTCAAAGAAGAAGCAAAAAATAATGATGACATTATTCGGAACTACATCAATAATTATTCGAGGATTTTGACATTTTCTCCACAAGGCAAATTGAATGTAACAGACATCAATCCTCTCACAGTATTTACAACAATGGACAGAACAGATAGAAAGAGTTTTTTCGATATTTTCAACAATAATATAGAAAATATTATGCACCCAATAGATGAATCACTCCAACAAATATATTACGGAGCGCCGGGTACAGGTAAATCGTTTGCAATAAATAGGTTTTGTGCTCAGTATGAGAATTATCGTACAACGTTCCATCCAGACACAGACTATGCGGCATTTGTCGGATCGTACAAGCCCATTACTGTCCGTGTGCCCGTGTATGGCATACAAGGCACGAAACTTCGTGATGAGGAAGGCAAAACTATACTTGAAGACCGTATTGTTTACCGATACATTTTTCAGTCGTTTCTCAAAGCATATATTGCCGCATGGCGCGAGCAACAGAATGAGGAACCAAAGCCGGTGTTCCTTATCATCGAAGAAATTAACCGTGGCAACTGTGCTCAGATTTTCGGCGATATCTTCCAGCTGCTTGACCGAAATGAAGCTGGATTCTCAGATTATCCTATAGTGGCCGATGATGATCTTGCACAAGAGTTAAAGCGTGTACTTGGCGACTTCAAGATTGTTAATGCTGAGAACATAAATGCTCTTTACAAAGGCGGCAAGGATGTTGTTGCACAAGTGAAGTTTGGGTCACACCTGCTGTTGCCTAACAACCTTTATATTTGGGCGACGATGAACACTTCTGACCAATCCCTATTCCCCATTGACTCCGCATTCAAACGTCGTTGGGATTGGAAGTATATCAAAATCAAGGATGCAAAGAAAGGTTACCGCATAACATTCTCCAACGGACATCAATATGATTGGTGGCAGTTTGTTTCAGCCATTAACGCGGAGATTGAATGTGGCGAGATACAACAAGAGGACAAGAAACTCGGTTATTTCTTTGCAAAGGCATGCGATGGTAAAATCAGTGCCGAAACTTTTGTGTCGAAAGTGCTGTTCTACCTTTACAATGACGTATTCAAGGACTTTGGCCTTGAAGAAGCCTTCTTCAAGGACGAGAATGGCGAAACGATGACTTTCGCATCATACTTTGATGAAGTAGGCGAAATAAATGAGGAGCGTATTGAACATTTTGTTACCAATCTTGGTCTTACCCCCAAGACCTCAGAAGAATCAGATGACGCTAACGAAGAAGATGATATGTCTCCTAATGGGAAACGTCTTAAGTATTCGGTCAATGGCAATGGCAGCTATGGAATCGGCGAAGCTTTTCTCGAAATGAGTAAAGCTATTGCTCGACAGCCCAACATGACACTTCAAAAAATGGTTGACGCAGGTAAAGCTATCTGCGGAAAAGACATTTTTTTACCAGTTGCATCTCTGTCCGAATGGAAACAAGAACATGTCAATGATAGTAAACGAGACCGTCGATTTTTTGAGAACGAACCGATTATAACAGCCGGTGATAATATCGAATTTGTTGTTTCGACTCAATGGGGAAAACAAAGACTCGATAAGATTCAAGAATTTGCGACCTCCTTTGGTATGGAATTTGAGCAAATTGCAGAATGAAACTACTCGTAGAGGGGCACCCGTACCCATTTGAAAGCATAAGGGAACTGTTTCCCAACATTGATGAACTTGATGTTGTGGGTGGCGTAGCCTCCGTTAATTACGTAGGCTACTACTATTATGCCGAAAAGAGCCAAGCGGTGTTCATTCTCCCAAAGGTAGTAATAGACCATCGCGACAATCTTTTCGGCGTGGAGGGATTGCATCCCGAGCATGTCATTGACCTTAATGAACCCAGGAATCCGCTCTCACAAGGGCATCGGCAGTTCATCTATGGATTATCGGTATGGATCTACCGAGCAATAACTGTTTACCGTGATAACTGCGTACGTCAGAACAAGGACCACACCATCATACGCCAGCAGAGCGCAATAAAGGTTGGCCGTGGTAAGCACCGTACCGGAAACACATTCCTTGACATCATTCTCTCGCTCATTGAGTTTGCACGGCAGAACAAAGACTGGTTTATGTTTATCTTAAAGAATAACCGTAGCGGTTTCAACAAGATAAACTGGAGCAAGACCATTGCAAAATCGCAAGTGGTAATACAGGATAATGAGCCAGTCTACATTGACCCGATAACGAAGAAGCGGCGCATAAACTTTGACGAAGAACTGCTTGTCATCTTCTATTCGATTCTAAACTACGTCAAGCAGACTTACGGTTTTCCCGTAGAAGTGAATTTCAATTACGATCTCATTACTGGCAAGCGTTTTGAACGCTATATGCCGCACCGTCGCGAGGATGGCACCACAGATTGCGGCTTTGGCGTCCGTCGCCTACGTCAGATAAAATACAAATATTTTTCCGACAAGGCATTACAATTATGGGATTTGTGCTTCGCGTTCTTTGATCAGTCGAAAAGCGTGCGCATCAACGCACAGCTCAATGAATTCCTGCTTGCCAAGAACTTCAACATTGTCTTTGAGGCGATTATTGACGACCTTATCGGAAACTCGGAGTTTCCAGACAGACTCAACAAGAAGCAGGAAGATGGCAAACAAGTAGACCACATGTATCTGTATAAGAGCCTGACTTCAGTAGAACCCGGCAAGCAGGTCTATTACATAGGTGACTCCAAGTATTACAAACAGAAGAACCCCATTTCAAGGGAGTCGGTTGCCAAACAATACACCTACGCTCGCAATGTAATACAATGGAATCTTAATCTTTTCTTTGGTGAAGACACAGAAAGCAAGCCACAAGAGACCGACTTCTGTCTGCGCGATGAAATAACAGAGGGCTACAACATCATTCCCAACTTCTTCATCAGCGCAACAGTGCCCGATGACCTTTCGTATACTGATACTGTCGAAAAGGCGCAAAAAAGTGCGACGACTTTTGTCTCGCAGCAGTTCCGCAACCGTCTGTTTGACCGCGACACGCTCCTTGTAACACACTACGATGTCAATTTCCTGTATGTTGTTTCCCTCTATGCCCGTAATAACGCCTATCGGAAGAAAGAATGGCGTGAGAAGGTACGTGGAATATTCCGCGATAAGATACAGAAAGAACTTGAGAAACGTTTCAAATTCTTTGCCATGCGGCCGAAGCCGGGAGTTGATACCCGAGAATTTATCGAAACGCATTTCCGCGACATTCTCGGAAAGGTGTATGCTCCATACGATGACAAGGATATCATAGCTCTTGCACTTGACAACCGCAAGCGGTTCGAAGAAGAAAACTCACATGTACTTGCAGAACTCGGAGAGGCATTCACCATTGTGGAATGTCCGCTTGGACAAGATCCGCGTAAACTTCTTCCACCTGTGTCAGCGGGCACTGCAGTACCTTCAACGACAGCAACACACGGCAAGTTTCTTTTCGGTATCGTCAACAAAAACAGACGTTGCAAGGACGGGCACATGGAGGTTTCAAAAGAATATTTGGCGTTTGTCAACCGGGAGGCTGACGAGTTTGTGATGCGAAACATGCCCAGTGGAGACATCTCCGAGGCAAAGCATTTTGTGCCGATGTTCGATGGAGGCATTGCCGGATATTATAAAATAACAGGTATCACTTTCGGTTCTCGCAAGCAACCGTTGCTTGATGATGATGCCAATCCGATATTGGATGCCAATGGAAAAGAAATCATGGTTAAGATGCCGTGTCTGAACATCAAGCTCGGAGCATACACACCCCTCGGCGACCATATTGCAGAAATCCCTAAGTTTCGCAATTGGAACGGTCAGATACATACTTACTCAGAGTTACTGGATTTATACAAATAAGGTAGAAGTAGATTTTTCGTATGAGTTCATCAATTAACGAGCTATATCTAATCGGTAATGGATTTGATATGCACCATTGTATCAACTCCAGTTACAATAATTTCAAGGATTGGTTAGAGGACAAAGACGCAATTGTCTTCAACCGTCTATTTCAGGTCTATGAATTCGATGGCGGAGATTTATGGAGTTCATTGGAAGAAAATTTAGGGAACATCCCTATAGAGGCAATTCTTGAAGACTACGTATCTTCTCCATTTATGATATTCTTCACACGTGTAGATGGAAGTCGCGGATTTTTTAACCTTGATGATTTTTCTGATGGGCCTATACCGGAAGTAGGATATACTCTCAACAGATTATATTTTCACATAGAACAATATTTTAAAGAATGGGTTTTACAACTTGGTGCACCTGATTATAATCAGAGAGTTCAGATAAACAAGAACAATTCATATTTCATAAATTTCAATTACACTACAACATTAGAAACGGCGTATGGAATTAACAGAGGTAGCATTTGTTATATTCATGGATGTGCAACATTAAATCAATATCTTATATTTGGCCATAACCAAACTCCAAAGGCAATCAAAAACAAATGGCATTTTGATACCTTTACCAATGAAAAAGAGCAATTGGAAGAAGCCGTCAATGACATGGGGAGTTTATATAAGGATGTAAATGCCATAATAAAAAACAATAATGAAATATGGGAAAAACTGTCTGACATTGACACAATACATGTATGGGGACTCTCTTTGTCAGATGTCGATTTCCCATATTTAAGACATATTAAAAGCATCGTAAATCCTCAGGCCAAATGGGAATTCAGTTGGTACAACGGAAATGACAAGAAACGCATAGAGAATGTCATCGAACAACTATCGTTAAGAAACACTTCTCTGATACAGTTATCGGACATCATTCTGCTGCATCCGAAACAGTTAAACTTATTTAAATAATTGGTTATGAGACAAAAACCTTGAATTTACAGAATACCCCCTAAGTACCCCTCAAGCTAAGCAATCACTCAAAATTGCCACCGACCAAGCTGCGACCAACTACCGATCAAGCACCGACTAAGTACCGACCAAGTTTTAATGATTTAAGTGGTCTAAAAGCAATATCTAAGAAAATCGCATCGGAATGGCTACCCTATTCCGATGCGATTCTTAGTTTCTTGTTTTTTGTCTGAAGAACTACTTGTTGTCTTGTTTATCGGCCTTTGTTTTTTTTGCGATCCTGCATCAGACTATCAGAAGCGACCTTCAATGATGCCTCAAATTCGTCCGCCTGTTTCCGTACCCACTCGATAGCCTTCTCGTCCCGTTGGATGTCGAACACCTTGTTCAGCCAAAGTACATCATTGGAGTTGCAGCCGCCCCATGCACAGATGGCACGGAACTTCAGGGCATCATCAGCATACTGGCGATTGGATTGCCACTGCGTGATATTGCCCCATAGGGATAAGGCGCAGACAACACCAAGCCCTGCAACGAAAGAAAAGACCTTCTTTGATTTGATGTCGAAGCTGTGCTTGTGGATATGCTCCTGCTGTTGCTGTTCTTGTTGCACTCTTTGCTTGTCCTGCACCTTCTTGATGGTGTCGAGGTGTTGCAAAATAACGGTGGAGATTTGCGCGTATGCCTTCCATTGCTTTGCCATCAAGCCCTTAATATCTTCAGATTGGGCTTTGGCCGTTTCCGTCACAGCGTCCTTAATCGGAGATAAATCTTGGGTATTGGTTTCGCTTTGTGGAACTTGCCCTAGCACTTTGGGTAGCTCTTCTAACTTGTTGTTGATGCCTTTTAAGGCGGTTTTGATTTCCTCGAAGAGGACAAATACATTGTTGTCTGCCATTGTTACCAATTAATTTTACGTTGTTTCTTCTTTTTCTTGTTTCTCAGATAAGGGTCGTAAGGCTGCTGTTCCTCCGGTGCATTGCTTGGAGTAAGCAAGCCTAATGAGCCGTTGATAAGCTCGCCACCGCCACTTGCTGTTGGGCTAATTTCTTCCCGATTAGCCAGTGGTTGAGGTTGCGTCTGTCGTTCTCCGTAGTTGTCACGGGCCAATGCCGCATCAATCTTGGAGTAGCTGAATTGCCTGTCTACCTTGGAGCCGTTGAAGCGGTAGCCATTCATTGAGAAGACGATACCTTGAATCTCGTCCGTCTGCCCTTTGTACTTGAACTGCACACCAACGCCCTGCCTTTCCAATCGTTCAAGCAAGGTGTTCCAATCACGGCATCTACCGACTTCCGTTTTCAGAATTTTGTATAGTTCATACCTAGTCTTATCCGGCTCGCGCAATCGGTCAATCTTCACTTGTTCCTTGCCATTGGCGAAGTGAAGCCCGTATTTCTTGGTAAGTTCCTTGCAGATACGCTCGCTGCGGAAGCGATCGTTTCGGTCGGAGATGGTCTTGCCGTTATTGTTGATACGGTTGAAGGCGATATGCACGTGCGGATGCTCTTTGTCAAAGTGCCGCCCGATAAGGTACTGCGTGTCCTTGATGCCCATCCGTTCCATATACTCACGGGCTATCTGTGCCATGACAGTGTTGTTCAACCGTGGAGCATCTTCCTTGGAAAAGCTCAACGCGATGTGACCTACAGCCTTTGTCACCTTTGGATTCATCTGCGCTTGGCCGATAAATCCTTGTGCTATCGTGTCGTTATTTTCCAGAAATAAGCCGTCGGCATCTATGATTTGAGTGCCTTTTTCTTCATTCAGGATGTAGTTCACTACACCACGGAAGTCCGAGCCTTTCATGATTTTTGCTATCATAGGCGTATGCGGTTCACAAGGTTGTCCATCTCTATCATCAAAGTGTAGCTAACACTTGAAAAGGGACCCGGGTAGCATTTGAAACGTGTACCACCC
>BLLV01000262.1 GCA_011959205.1 Bacteroidaceae bacterium | reverse complement strand
GCAGGCGCATGATGCATCCCTCCTTACCCCGGAAAACGCCACCGGTAATACGGATACGTTGCTTCTTCTGAAGATAGTCTTCCAAAGGACGATCCATCAACTCAATGTTATAAGGCATGGATTCATACAGATAGATAAATTCCTCCATCTGGCGTTGAGGAATTACCGCTGCACGGTGTGTGTTATAGTCGGTGACCAAATACTGGCGGGGGAGCATATTGACCAGAATCAGGTTCAGGTCCTCCAAGGGGGCGCAGACAAACAGGTAACCATCTCCTGTGATTTCCTTCTCGTCTGTCAGTGCGTTCAGTATCTGTGTGGAGCCTGTGGTGAAAGCTTCCCGGACAGCATGGGCCGAAGTCCGCCGATGCTGATATTCCTCCTTATTATAAGGGCATTGTTCGAAGCGTCTCTTATGGTCGGCGGTGGTATACGAAAAGACCTTGAAACAGAAGTGTCTTTCTTCCTTGCTCCCTGACGGGGTTTTAATCATCACGGATTTCTTGCCGGTAAAAATTTCAATATAGCGTTTCAGTTCCTTGTTGTGCAGGAACAAATAGTGCCATTTGTCATCAGAGCGTTCTTTTCCTATCCCCGTCGTAAACGTGGTTCCTTGGTTTGACCCCGGGTCTGAGACGGAAACGATTGAACTGCATGGCAGTAACTTAGGCGCTTCGCTCGTTATGTTTTGATTGTTCAAAGGGAGTACTTGGGATTCAAACTCCACTTTACGATTCGTTTCCATCAAAACAGTACAAATTACAATGCATATTTCTGAAATATAAGGTTCAAAATAAACCTACATTTTTTTCTTTCTTTTGGGGTTCTCTTACTAAGAGATCCCCAGAGAATGATAAACAATTGATATAGTGACATTTTCGACCTCTGTTTGATATGAATTTTGCAAACAAATGTCATTTATGCCTTATTTATAAGTCTTAATATTTGCAGAAAAACTTTGCTAATTCGAAGTATTATAGCTACTTTTGCAATGAAATGGGGATCTCTTAGTAAGAGATCCCCATTTTTTATGGGCAATAATAGCAGTAGTATATCGTAAAAAATAAGTGGATACGGAACCAAGAAAGGAAGAATCTTTGTTTGGAAAAGTAACAGAAAAACACATCCCTTACGGAATGATGAATTTTGCAGTAATCCGCCGCGGTGACTGTTATTATGTGGACAAGACCCGATTTATCCCCAACCAGGTAGCTCGCAAACAAATCTATACCTATTTGAATGGATTCATTTCAAAATTATAATTAAGTACCTTGCACGGAAAAGCGTTCTATCGAACTCCAAAGAATGCCCTTGGTCGCTATTTGTTTTAAGGAATCGGACATATAATTGTTAGCATCCCATTTTGACATATCCTATAGGGAAAGACGCATAGGAAGCGGTCTCCTTATAAGTATAGATCAAAAATTGGATTATCTTTTAATGTAGGCTACCGGAAATAAATTGTTATAACCGTTACAACCGGGAAGTCTGCATGAAGAGTTCCTTCACATTATAGTAATACTGAGGTATCCTGCATCTTGCAGGTTAATATTATCATATATCGTATGGCAGGCAAAAAAGGCAGTGTCCATCTCACTCCACAATATATTCATCAATATTCCGCGTTTCCTTACTGAAATTCACACCGACCTTCACCAAGCGTTTTCCATCCAGCATAAAAGGAATCAAATAGCCCCTCTCATCAATTTGACGCAAAGCTTCTTCAGCACTCCCATTCAGTTTGAACTCAAATACAAAAATAGCATCTTTCGTCTTCACCACCGCATCCGCACGGCCACGGGCACTGCGTACTTCCGTCTCGATGAATTGTCCCAACAACGTAAAGATTACATAGAAAACAGCTTGATAGTGACGCTCTGTGTTATCGTTCAACTCATAAGGAATACCGGCAAAAAAGACTTTCAAACCTTCCATGAAAGCATCCACATCACCTGCACGGAGATCGCGCATGA
>BLLV01000261.1 GCA_011959205.1 Bacteroidaceae bacterium | reverse complement strand
ATATAGGTATTACCCATCAGAACCTGGGAATCATTTACCTGATCCTGCTGGGGCAGCTCATACTGACCATCAGCCGCACCAGTGTGGATTTTATCCGCCGATGGATATTGCTCCATATCAGCATGCGAATCAATATCTCCCTGGTATCCGACTTTTTCATCAAACTGCTGAAACTGCCCATGTCCTTCTTCGATACCAAACTGATGGGAGACCTGATGCAACGGATGAACGACCATAACCGGGTAGAGAAATTCCTTACCACACAAATGCTGAATGTCACCTTCTCGCTACTCAGTTTCATGGTGTTCGGCTGTGTATTGTTAGGCTATAACACTTTTATATTCCTGATCTTTCTCACAGGAAGCATACTGTATGGTATATGGATCGCTATATTTTTGAAAAAAAGGAAATTACTGGATTATGAGCTGTTCGAGAAACAGGCTATGAACAATAACAAAACCTATCAGTTCATCACCTCCATGCAAGAGATTAAACTGCAAAACTGCGAACAACGGCGCCGTTGGGAATGGGAAGATGTACAGGCAGATCTGTTCCAGGTCAACATGAAATCATTAAAACTACAGCAGACCCAGGAAGCGGGAAGCATCTTCATCAACGAAGTAAAAAACATCATCATCACCGTGCTGGCAGCAACAGCCGTCATTCACGGACAAATGACACTGGGAATGATGCTGGCAGTGCAATACATCATCGGACAACTCAATGCACCGGTGGAACAACTGATGAACTTCCTCTACTCACTGCAAGATGTGAAAATAAGTCTGGAGCGCATCAACGAGATTCACGAAATGGAGAACGAGGAAAGCAACAAGGATACACTAAGCGCATTTCACGACCGGGACAAAAGCCTGTCTTTCAAAAACGCCGACTTCAAATATGATCCGCACCACCCGAACAAAACACTGGACGGAATCAATATAACCATTCCCGAAGGGAAAGTAACCGCCATAGTAGGAACCAGCGGAAGCGGAAAGACAACGATGATCAAACTATTGTTGGGCTATTACCCCTTGCTGGCAGGGGAAATAACCATCGGCAGTACAGACTTGCAGAAATATAACCTGAAATGGTGGCGCAAACATTGCGGAGTAGTCATGCAGGACGGAGTCATTTTCTCGGAAAGCATCGCCCGCAACATTGCGGTAGATGACGGCGAGATTGACAAGGAACGTCTGCTCCAAGCCGCACGCATTGCCTGTATAAACAATTATATCCAATCCTTACCCTTGAAATACAACACATTGATAGGACAGGACGGAATCGGGCTGAGTCAGGGACAGAAACAAAGAATCCTGATAGCGCGTGCCGTTTACAAGAATCCCGATTATATATTTCTGGACGAGGCGACCAATGCGCTGGATGCCAATAACGAACGTTCCATCGTAGAGAACCTGATGGAATTTTATAAAGGAAAAACGGTAGTCATCGTGGCACACCGGCTCAGCACGGTAAAGAATGCCGACCAGCTCATCGTAATAGAAAGAGGTAAAATAATAGAGACAGGAACACACCTGTCGCTCATTGCCAATCAAGGGGCTTATTACCACTTAGTAAAAAATCAGCTGGAGTTAGGAAACTAGAAAATAGAGGAGGCAGAACAATGGAAAACAAAGATTATGAACAGATAGAGCTTCGCAGCGAAAAGGTGAGGAATATCATAGGGCATATCCCTCCCCTGCTCATTCGTTGCGGCATAACGGTTATCACAGTGCTGCTCGCAGGTCTGGCAGTAGTGGGCTATTTTTATTTCACTTATTACTACAGGTCATAATGATATTGATAATATAACCAACTCTATTTGCCACTTCACATGAACAAAGCAACCATAAAAACAATCACAATCTCAATGATCATTCATTGCCTGCCGATAATGTCATCCGCCCAGCAAATTGATATATTTGAGCCAGCCATATTAGAATGTGAGTATTATAAAAGTGTACTTGGTATGCGTGGTTTACGTTTGAAGTCCCTATCAGCGATGGGCCATGGAAATTCTGTGGACTGCCAGGACTGATATTGGAAGCACAGGATGCACATAAGGATCATACATTCACTATAACAGGACTCTGGCAAAAGGATATAGAACCGGTCGGGATCTATAATTATGCAGAATATGACTGGGCTAAAACACAGAGAAGAAGGAGATACCCTAATTTACAACGTGGCAAGCTTCACGGACAAGCAGGACAAGACCATAGGCGACGTGATGCGTAAAATGCCGGAAGTGGAAGTAACCCAATCCGGCAAAATAACCTATAATGGAACCAGCATCAACAAATTCTATATAGAAGGAAAGGACTTGCCGGAAGGAAAATACGGCATAGCCACCAACGGAATCTCACCGGACGATGTCGGCTCAGTAGAAATAACGGAAGGCCACCAGCCCATACATGTCCTGCAGGGAATCAGCCTGTCTACCCAAGCAGCCGTCAACTTGCGTCTAAAAAACAATGCGAAAACCCAATGGATAACAAACGTACTGTCCATGGGAGGCGTCTTGGGGATGTGGCCCTTACACAAACAATTACAACTGACTGACCTCTTCGAATGTCAATCCTGTAATTTCCATAATATCTTCTATAGAAAATCCTTTTTCTTTCATTCTCCGGGCATTTCGAAGAATACCTTCTTTAATGCCCTCTTCACGGCCTTCCGCACGACCTTCCGCACGACCTTCCAATCGTCCTTCTATCTTTCCCTCCAGCTTAGCAGAATCAAGAACATCATTCTGGA
>BLLV01000260.1 GCA_011959205.1 Bacteroidaceae bacterium | reverse complement strand
GTGCCTACGCCGATTCACGTTTCGGCTCTGACTGGAGTCTGTCTGCCGATTCTTCACTTGATTTCCATTCCGGCAAGACCACTGTTCCGGGCCAGTTGATTCTTAAATCTCCAAAAGCAAGCAATAACATAGTCAGTCTTCCATACGGCCACACCCTGCTTCCGCTTAAATCGGAACTTACACAAAATATTGTCGTAGACCCCATATATGGGTTGCGTCTCTATAGCCTTGAATCCGCATTAGTATACGCTTCCCCATCATATTATTCCAATGACCCCATGTCTGCACGGATATGCCTGTCGATGATCGACAACGCAAGCGAATTGTTGAAGATTCTGACTGATAAAGGAGCCACGACAAGAGCCGGACGCATTATCGGTGCGCTTCGGAGTGTCGGCAAAGGGGCTATTGCAGATGAGATACTGTTGACGATGAGAGATTTTGGATATGCTGTCTCTGAGTACAACCCATTTTCTGCCGAGACAGACACGACAGCCATATATGCCAAATCGCCATACGCGGCACGTATAAGAATGATGTGGGCGACAATGAGGGAACAGGTATTGGAAAATTTTCCGCAAACTCCTGAAGCGGTCGCCGACATAGAATCGTATCTCGAACATGTGGATGAAAAATATCTTGAAGACGCCTATCACTCTCTTTCCATAGAGGGCTATCAGGTATCGAGAGAACTTATCGAAAAGGTTAGATCGGGCAATTGGAAACCGGACAGTGACGACAAGGAACAAAAGAGCGCACTTGTGGCGCGTGGCTATTATCAGGCATTTCAGTCGGTAAAGGAGTCGGTCAGAAAGATACTTGCGGGACAAAATGCGGGCGGCGTTTTGGAAGAAGATCATTCCCGATGGTATCGCCAGATGTGGATGCCGTTTGTCACCGCCGGTATTCTTACAGCGTCAGACCTCATCGGGTATCGCACAAATCAGGTCTATATTCGAGGTTCACAGCACATTCCTCTTAATCCCCGCGCTGTGTCGGACGCCATGCCGGAATTGTTCCGACTGATAAGTGAGGAGCCTGATCCGAGAGTAAGAGCCGTGCTGGGGCATTTTATGTTTGTATTCATACATCCCTACATGGATGGGAACGGACGTATGGGACGCTTTATCCTTAACGCCATGCTTGCCTCGGGGGGCTATCCATGGACTGTTGTACCGTTAGAGAAACGTCGGGAATATATGTCCGCTCTTGAAAATGCAAGCGTCCGGGGCGACATATCGGATTTCACCAGACTGATTTCCGGTCTCGTTGCGAGGCCATAATATTTTAACAACCGGTCATAAAATTTTCTAAAATGAACCCTCGGACTTGAATATCAGTGGAAAAAGCATTAACTTTGCAATACCCTTAGAATCCCTTTGGGTCACGTG
>BLLV01000259.1 GCA_011959205.1 Bacteroidaceae bacterium | reverse complement strand
AGGTGTAAACGCAGTCAACGGCAACGGCTGCATGCCGGCAAAGTCTTTAGACAATCTGGTCATTAACTGTTTGTAAGCAATATAAGCGCCCAATCCCGTCCAATGCGTGTCGTACTCATCATAGAGCTTTTGATTGTGTCGCTCTTGGAAAATGGCTTCACGAGGATCTACGATTTGATCGAACCCTGCTTTTTTTGAAGCACTGATGATTTCATCAACTTCAGTATTAACTCTATGCCCAGGCATCCAACTAGGTCGATTTTCGGGATAGATATCCTCCTTCACAGGAGCTACCATGAAATAAAATTTCGCGCCTCTTTTGTTCAGGTAATCCACGCGTTGACGAAACCCACTTACCCAAGCATCAATATTTGGTTTATCCAGAATTAAATCACCTGACATAAGTACCAAGTGACTACCATCATCATAAAATAGCCAGCCGTTCTGGCCGACAATAATCCTTTTCGAACCCGAATATCCGAGTTTGTAACGAATAAAATTCAACGCCGCAATCATATGTGCACGCAGTGGAAACTGGTCGATTGCGAAGGCGTCCAACTTTGCCGGCAATATCGCCCAGTCAGCGAGACTTTTCGGAACCCCGGGTGCACTTGCGAGTACCCGGTTCTCAGACATACCTGGCTCAGCAACATTGAACAAAGGAAACAAGTGGATGACGAAAACGACCACCAGTACTCCAACAACCAAAGCCCACCAATGATAAGTACGTCGGGTCTTTATAGACAGCTCACTACTTTCGGATGCATGGCTCATTTATGCGCCTCAGAATCGGAAATATAGAAATGGGTTAAGAGAGCTGCTTGCAAGTAGCACCACACAACAAACCAGCCCACCCACCAACAAAAAAACAGGCAGAGCATGAACATCCGCGGCATCTCGACCATGCATGCCGGGTTCCGTAGACCCATTGATTCTCGTTACATTTAGCTGTGCGCAGACCCACGGAATAATAGGGAATGACAGAGCAATTCCTGCGGCCAGCGCAACTATTGTTTCAGGCGTCATCCAGACCATCATGGGTTGCCATTCATGCTGGGGACTGTCGAAACCCGCTAGCGCCTTGATAATGACCCATGCGTCATCAAAACTATCGGCCCTGAAATACACCCAGCCAACCATGACCACCAGTAACGTGTAGAAGCGCGCCAAAATAACAGGGACGGCCTCGAGTACTCTTTTCAAAAATACTCTCTCCAATACAACGAACACACCATGAAACATCCCCCAAAAAATAAATGTCCATGCTGCACCGTGCCAGAGC
>BLLV01000258.1 GCA_011959205.1 Bacteroidaceae bacterium | reverse complement strand
GTGGGGCACTTTTTAAATGTTGTTCCGGGTCCCTTTTCAAGTGTTAGCTACACTTCATCCGCAAGGAGCAGAAGCTCGACGAGTACAAGGAACACAAGTTCTCGGACGAAGACCGGAAGAACCTGCGCGAAACGGGCAACCTCGGCAGGGTCGTGGACCTCGTGGACAGGGAAACGGGCGAGATCATCCCCTCGTTCATCAGCATAGACCGCAAGACGAACGAAATCACGGACATTCCCGCAAACAAGGTGCGCATACCGGAGCGCATCGGCAAGCTGCTGAAATAGAGGCATGAATCATGGGACCGGCATTCGCCTGAAAGTGACATACGTATGTAGCCTGTCACGACATACGTATGTAGCCGCCCATTACATACGTATGTAGCAGCTCATTACATACGTATGTGGCAACCCGTTACATACGTATGTGGCAAATGGTCACATACCGACCCGATTGACAAAACGATTAAGAACCGAAAAATAAAATCAGACAATGGAATTCAAGTCACTCAAAAACATCGAATCATCGTTCAGGCAGATACGCCTGTTCGGTATCGTTTTCCTCTCGCTGGTGCGCCGTGCAGGAGCAGATCGTCCTGCCGCTCCGCGCGCAGAACTACGTCACGCTCGTGCCGGGCAGGAAGAGCGAGCGCACGGTCTTCACGATGGCAAAGTTCACCATCCCCGACGGCAAGTGCCTCGTGGTGGAGCTGAACGAAAAGAACGGCGGTCGCCACCAGTCCTTCGTGATTGAGAACGAGGACTTGGTACGCGCAAATACCATCAACGAACTTCAGGTGCGCTGACTATGAAGAAGTACCTTTTTATGATTATCGCGTCGCTTGCCCTGTTCACAGGGCGGGCGAACGCCCAGCGATGCCTGCCGAAGATGCAGGGCATCGAGGTCAGGGCGAACGTGACGAAACAGCTCTGGTACGACTTCGGCTTGGGCAAGGGCGGCGACATCTTCACGCTTGCCGGGGAGTTTGTCGGAAGCGGCAACTTCATGGAACAAGTGAAATTCATAGCGGAAACCGCCCGCGTGCCCTTTGCCGCGATGGAAAAGCCGCAGTTCCTGCCGAAGCCGTAAAGGAAGAACCTGTCAAGTTCGTGCTTCTCGGCAAAGTCCTTGACGCTTGCCCTTAACTGCTCCTCACTCGTTGCCAGAGTGAGGAGGTTTACAAATTCAAGGAACATTGTGGGGATTTTATCGTCCCACAGACAAATCATGCTTTCAATTCTTACTTCCATACTATTGGGCATTATAGGTTTATACTATGCCGCTTCCATCCGTTGGCGGATAAGGTTCACGTTGCTGTTCACAAGGTTTACAATGCGGTCGTGGTATTCGGTGTTCTCGTTGCATAAGCCACGACACTGCACCACCTCCAAAGTTTTCAGTGATACCTCTATCGTTTCAATGCGTCTGCCGTCAATGGTCGCTGAAAGGATAAGGGAATTTTCCCGATTGTGGTAGTCACCCACGCAATGGTGCATCATACGTCCTTCCTCTATCATTTCTTCCACGCTCTCTATGACCTTGATGCAAATAAGGCTGTCGGTAAAGACAAGTCCGAAGAATATGCCTTTAGATTTCAGATATTGTTTTTCGTCTTCAATCGCTTTTATGCGTTGCTGTTCAGTCCGTTCACGTTCCCTTTGGCGGTTGCGTTTCTTCACCAGCTTGTCGTGTTCGGCTTTGAGGTCGGCAGGGCAAACGTACTTCGGGCTGTTCGTGTCCTTGCCGAAATGACGCAGGAGGTCTATCGTGTCACGCCACATAGAGCCGTTAGCAATGGTGTAGCCATTTCGGATGCATATCTTCACGGATGCCCAATACTCTACGATATTGAAAGAGTGGTATATATAGTAACGCAACATGGGATATTGCCCTGCCTTCAACAGCGTTTCGGCTCGGCAGTCGGAAAGTATGGCTTTGAAAAGGTCGTAAGGCAGGATATTGTGATAATCACCCTTGAAGCCGTTGCGTTTCACTTCGGGTATGAAACGCTGTCGGGGGTAGGTACATACCGGATTTATGTCGTATGCCCGAAATTCTCCGTTCTTGCGTACTTCCATGTCGCTGTATTCATTCCATAGGTCGTAGTAGAACAAGGACATGCCACGCAATCGGGCAACGGTCGTTGTCCTGCCGTCGGGGGCAATCCACCTCTGCACCACTTCAAAGATGGAGTACTCGGCTGGCTGCCCTGCCTTGTATCGTGACTTGACGGAAAAGGAGCGTATCACTTGGTATTGCTTGCAGGTGGTGACGATGGAGAAATACTCCATATCGCTGAAAACGCTCTTTCGGGTGCGTAACGCTTCCAACTCCATGCCGCAATGGGGGCAGGTGCATCCGCAAAGGGTGTCCGCAAGGTCGTGGTCGCTCTTCCACGAATGTCCGCACTCGGTGCAGATGTTCGTGCCGTTTGCCCTTTTGACTGCGTAATGCTTGAAGCAGTGGCAGAAAGCGTATGCCCTTTGTTCTTCGGTCAATCTCGGTAGTCGCTTGTTCAAACGTGCGACTTCCTGCTGTATGCGTGTTTTCGGTTTCATAAGCCTAAATCAAATAATGAGGGTTGTTGTATGGGTTGGGTGGTCGCTTTGGTGGCGGTTCTCGGCTTGTGACGGTTTTGCATTTCGCGCATCAGTCCGTCTTGGTATTGTCGGATAGCGTTCTGCCGTGCTTCCGCCTTTTCCTCTGCCGTGAGTTCCACAACGTGGTTCACAGCCACTTGGCAGTTAATCGGTTCGCCCACCTCTATCTCGTTCTCGTCATAGTAGTGGACGGCTTGTCCGTATATCTCTCCGTCCGTGAAGCCGTTGCAACCACTTTTCTGCACATAGTTCAGAATGTAGGTCACGCAATCGTCTATGTTCTTGGCTGGGTTGCGGTAGTTCTTGGCAAAGAGCGAATCTTCCGCTGCCCGCTGCTCCAAATACATCTGTATCGTTCTCTTGAAATGGTCTGTCGTTTTCATATAGCTGTCATTTTAGATTGTCTGTTTCAGTATCTCTCTCCAATAGGTCGGCTCAACCTCGCTCAAAAGGAAGTCTGTAAAATCCCTCCGTGCGTCTTTGTTCAGTTCGTGGTAGAGGTCGCGGAACACGGATATGTTGCCGTTGATATACGTTTCCACCATGTACACGAAGATGTTGTCCACCTCGTAGTATCTGCACTGCTGTGCTGCCGTCTTGCTGCTTCTCTTTGCCATGTCGGTAGGGATTAAAGGGTGAATAACCAAAGGATGAAGCCGAAGAATGCGATGGTTGAGAGGATAGCCACGATTACGCCTATCGCCACTCGGAACACTCCGTTTACTATCTCCGTGATGATGCCCCAAAGGATGCCCAATATCCCGAAGGCGGTGCGCACGATTAAACCGCATATCGCAAGTCCAATGTATTGCGCCACTTGTCTGAAATTTGCCGTTGCCGTCATATCTTCGCTGTTTTGATTTTTTTTGTTTTTAATGCGGATTCAAGAGCTGAGGGAGTTGAGTTTCAAACTATCTTATCTGCCTCTCGTTTATCCGACATTTTTTTTAATGCGTCTTTCTGTCGCATCGGTCGTTTTCGTTTCGGGTGCTTGAAAAGGTAGGGATTAGGGAATGCAAGGTTTTTCGCGGAAATACTACCCGCAGGGCTGGAGATTTCCGCAGAAAACAGGAGGCTTGACCTTGCTTTCCCGTCCAATCCCGGAATTACCTTTGCGCCCAGAACGGAAATGACTGCCTGATGCGGCTCACTGAAAGGCGCGGAAATGGAGGTAAACGGAAGTGGAGGCAGATTAGACAGAAAATTTCAAAAGAGAAATCCGTAAAAAAAGAAGTCCACAAAAGAAAAAGGGAGATAGCCGGAAGCGTGGAATCGGGCAAACTACCGTGTAGAAAGTATGGTTTTATATCTCCGGCAGGACATGTCCGGTCGGAGATATAAAATCATTCTTTCAGGTTTGCCTGCCGTGGGTGACGGCTTGTTCCATTTATGGAGCGGGCGGTCATGCGCGGCTTTCCGCTTCCGGCTCAAATGGACAGTAAAAAAAGAAAAATCGTCAGAAACCCGTAAAAGCACCTTTCTGGCATAAGCGCAAAAGAAATGGGCCTTGCATCATCAGTCTAAACTTCTGTTTAGGCGTGAGGCAAAGCCCTTTTCTCCGCTTATGCGGTAGTCGGCATACGTTCGTCCAAAATCCCTTTGGGCGATGGTGTGCCGACGGACAAAACCGCTTTTACGGAAGATATGAATACGAGTATATCAAAAAATCACACTCGAAACACCGAAAAAAAGTAAATCATTGGGGCGTTTGGATAAAAAAGTGTACCTTTGCAATAGAGTTGTTAGATGTAGCAAAGCACAGCATACCAGTGAATTTGCATTGTCGCTAAATCGTTACCATAAAATTGAAACTCTCTTATTCTATTCTGACACACAATTAGATACAGTTTTTTTGACTATCCTCCACAAAGATAGTTCACTTTCGCATATTAACATAACATACCCACAGGGTTTTAGCACT
>BLLV01000257.1 GCA_011959205.1 Bacteroidaceae bacterium | reverse complement strand
GAAGACGGCATACGAGATTAGCGAGTGTCTCGTGGGCTCGGAGATGTGTATAAGACACGGCATAGCCGCTTTGCGCTTTCAATCCATTAATCAGATCCTCTAGATCTGTGTGATCTGAGGTGGTTGTAATAATTTCCTGTTTTCCATCGCTTAACGTGTAGTGATAGGTTAATCCATCATCAATGGTTCTACGTACAGCTATACAATTGAGCCATACGGAAGTCTGGCAAACACTGTATTCAGTGGATGGAAAGACCAAAAGTACCGGATCTCACTCACAACTCCAGCAGGAATGGAGACTCTCGATTTAGGATTTAGTTCAACACTGAACCAGTCGATTACGGATGAATCCTGGGGTATCGACAATCTGTCATACACAAAGCCACCTGTTGGTGGTGGGGATTCCATCTACTCAAGGCGCTTTAATTCTCTGCCAACCGATATAGAGAATGCGGAAGTAGAAGCTGAAAGCAGCAGCAAGTGGGGGGCATTCCTTGGCCGCTTTGGTAATGAAGGTACACAAGGCAAGGAAAAACCAACCACAAGTGTACAAATACCATTAAATATCGGCGCTCATCTAACGCCAATCACACCAGTAGACAATACTCAGACAGCAAGAACTGTTGAAGGTGGCAGAGCACAAACCATCGAATTCGACTTTTTGAGAATCGATTCATGGGATGATGAATACTTCTATGTCTTTTCGGGCGATGAGCTTATTATAGAAGAGCAATTCAAATTTGGAAAAACAAATCCAGTTAAGAATGGTAGCACAACCACTGATGATGGATTAACCTATCACTACACGATTGAGCCAAACGGTAAACGAGCAAACACTGTATTCAGTGGCTGGGATGATCAGAAGTATCGCATAACCATCACAACACCACCCGAACTGGCAACGCTAGATTTGGGCTTCAGTTCTTCACTTAATCAATCAATTTCTGATGAATCGTGGGGTATCGATAATTTAGTTACACCGGTCACGAACCTAGAATTAGAACTGCTCAATGAAGAGAACTTACTTGATATCCGTGGTTACATTGAATTGAGCGACACAATATATCAAATCGAACCATCCGTAACATTAAACATAACACCATTGGAAACACCTGTGGAGGTCTTTACGGTAGGCGAAAGCGCTTTTTTAATGATACGGCGACCACCGAGATCTACACCGTCTAATTCGTCGGC
>BLLV01000256.1 GCA_011959205.1 Bacteroidaceae bacterium | reverse complement strand
AATTATAAGAATTAAAATACATTTTATCATTAAGAGTATATCGAAAATTTATACCCACATCTTTTGTATCATAACTTTTCATATCAGACAAACTCTTGGTGTTTATTTTTTTTAGCAAATATGAATTTTGCCAATTTCCATAAATTTGAATAAAAGTAGATTTTCCTTGTAACTTTTGCCCCATTGAAAAGCCAATATTTCCAATCCCTGCTGAAAGTTGATATGTGTTTTTGCTAATTTTCTTAATAGTTGATATATCTATTATCCCCCCTGAAGCATTGCCAGTTATTAAAGGAGGATTGGATGGATATACAGTTTGTACGTCTATCATCTCAGGATTAAAAATACTAAAAAAACCAATGTTATTTAAACTTGAAGCTCTTACTGGGCGATAAATTGGTACGCCATTGTATATAACTCTTGAACGATCAGAACTGCTTCCACGCAGAGATGGATTTGCGCTTTCATCACTATTGGTAGAAGCAGGCATATTAATTATGGCTTTTAAAGGATCGGCTTGAGATATAGGATTCATATATATATCTAAACTGCTGAGTTTTTCTGTCGAAAATTGCTCTGATATTGGAGTAGTCCCTGCAATAACAACTTCATCTAAAAGTACAGGGTCGGCATTTAATGTTATGATATTCTTTGAATCCTCTTCCAATTCAACAGCCGGAATTCTTTTATTCTGGTAGCCAATAAATGTTATAATGAGGGTGTCATTATCATATGTATAAGGAATAGAAAAATACCCATTCAAATCACTTATTGCACCATTATGAGGATTTGATTTAAAGTAAACATTAGCAGCAAATATAGGCAAATTCCTCTCATCCACCACTGTCCCTGATATTTCTTGCGCATTTACAATTTTTGCTAAAGTAAAAACTGTAATTAATGATATAAATAATTTCTTCATAATATATTGTTGTTGAATGGATATAGCTAATTTGAAATTCTGAAACAGGTAATATAATATTAAGAACCTTATTCCAGAATTTCAAAGAGATTTTTTACAACTTAGACTTATTGTACTTTAGAGTATAATTATCGGGATATTCTAATAGTCCTAACTCAATGTATTTTTTTGCTTGTTTCATATTGTT
>BLLV01000255.1 GCA_011959205.1 Bacteroidaceae bacterium | reverse complement strand
TGCCACAGAATAATATTGTCGTTGAGTTTAGAATGTATCACTCTATGATACAATACACTGCATGCAAGGAGTTTCAGCTACCGTTATTCGTAGCAATAGATAAAGTCTGGAACTATATTAACCAGCCTGCAAGCAATCCGCTTCTGCATTACAATGACGGGCCTTATATATTCGACACACCCTCTTTACATATCTATTACCCTCATATCGGTTGAAGTGTTTAAAATGAAAGCGGATAAAAAGATACAATTGGAAAGGAAGTTCAATGCATTGATAGGACGCAGCTTGGAACGGCTTGGAGGCAAACTGAATGAGCTGGAAGTAATTGTTTTGCAATATATCTTGGTGCGAGAGTCTGTTTTTGTGGCGGACATCCGAGATGGTTGGTCCTTTGACCTAAAATGGAAAGATAAACCGAACGGCACGTGTCATTGGGAAAGTGGATGAAAAAGGGAATGTAATAGAGAGGTATGCTACAGATTAAAAATTATAAATATCAGTTGTATTACTGTTTTTTTGAATAACACTATCTGTTATTTGAAAATAATACATTGACTTTGTGTCAGATAAGAATTAGTGAATGGAATACGGAAAGATTTCCGTTTCTTTTTCGTAGTTTTGCAATAATCATAGTTACTTTAACAAGAATGGACATGGAGAAGACTTTCAGACGCTATCCCATCGGGATACAGGATTTTGAACAATTGCGGAATAACAATTGTATCTATATTGATAAGACCGATTTGATTTACCGGATTGCCAATACATATACCGTTTACTTTCTGAGCCGACCCCGACGCTTCGGCAAGAGTTTGCTGGTATCCACGCTGGAAGCCTATTTCCTTGGTAAGAAAGACTTGTTCCGGGGATTGGCCATAGAGAAGCTGGAACAGGATTGGGCAGTATATCCGGTGTTGCATATTGATTTCAGCGGGAGCAAGTACCTGAATGCTGAGGCATTGTGTTCATCCATTAACTGGCAATTGGCACGATGGGAAGAAATATATGGTCATGAAGAAGATGAAGACACTTTCAGTCTCCGGCTTGAGGGGATTATCCGCCGGGCATACGAGCAGACAGGGCAACAGGTCGTAGTGCTGGTTGATGAATATGATTCTCCCATGTTGGACACTAACAGTTCACCGGAACTGCAAAAGGAAATCCGCGGCATTATGCGCGACTTTTTCAGCCCGTTGAAGAAGAGTGGAAAATATCTCCGCTTCCTTTTCCTGACAGGTATCAGCAAGTTCAGCCAGATGAGCATTTTCAGCGAATTGAATAATCTGCAAAATATCAGCATGACGGATGATTACAGCAGCATTTGCGGTATCACGGAAGAGGAATTGCTGACACAGATGCAGACCGATATTGAAATAATGGCGCAGGCCAACGGAGAAACGTATGAAGAGGCGTGTGCTCATTTGAAGCAACAATATGATGGTTATCATTTCAGTAAATCATCTGCGGATATTTATAACCCCTTCAGCCTGTTCAGTGCTTTTGCACAGAGAAGTTACGAGAATTTCTGGTTTTCCACCGGTACACCTACTTTCCTGATAGAGTTGTTGCAGGAGTCGGACTTTGATATCAGGGAGCTAGATGGCGTGACTGCTTCCGCCGAACAGTTTGATGCACCCACCGAACAGATTTCCGATCCCGTCCCGGTGTTTTACCAAAGCGGTTATCTTACGATCAAGGGTTACGACCCGATGTTCCGGCTTTATACATTGGCCTATCCCAACAAGGAGGTACGCAAAGGTTTTCTGGAATCACTGATTCCGGCATACGTCCATCGGCCGGCCCGCGAGCAGACTTTTTATGTCGTGTCTTTTATCAAGGACTTGATGCGTGGTGATGTGGATGGCTGCATGGAACGTACCCGTTCTTTCTTCGCCTCCATTCCGTATGATTTGGAGAATAATTCGGAGAAGCATTATCAAACGGTATTCTATCTTCTTTTCCGACTGATGGGGCAGTATGTGGATGCGGAAGTGAAGAGTGCCATCGGAAGGGCGGATGTGGTAGTAAAAATGACCGATACGATCTATGTATTTGAGTTTAAGGTGGATGGCAGTGCGGAAGAGGCACTGGCACAAATCAATAGTAAACAGTATGCCATCCCTTACAAAGCAGACCATCGGAAGGTGGTGAAAGTGGGTGTCAACTTTGATAGTGCCACACGTACCATCGGTGAGTGGGTGATAGAAGAGCAGGCCAACGGATGTTGAGTGGAGGAGGCGATAAATAGTTAAATCTTTCTTTCCTCGTTGGTAATTGCAGTATATTGATTACTTTTGTCCTGTATCATAACTTATTAAACCTCGGATAGATATGGGAACAGAAGGCATACAGGATAAATACATCAACCCTTATACCGATTTCGGCTTCAAGCTGCTTTTCGGCACGGCAATGAACAAGGAACTTCTTATCAGTTTCCTGAACGCGCTTCTGTTCAAGGAAGAGACGGTGAAGGATGTCACCTATCTGAATGCGGAGCATCTGGGTACGCAGGAGTATGACCGCCGTGCGGTGTTTGATGTATATTGTGAGAACGAGAAGGGCGAGAAGTTCCTGGTGGAGATGCAGCGTGGCGAGCAGCAGTTCTTCAAGGACCGCAGTGTGTATTATGCCACTTTCCCCATCCGTGAGCAGTCCCAGCGGGGAAAATGGGATTATGAATTGAAGGCCGTTTATATCATCGGCATCCTCAATTTCACTTTCAATGATACGGACGAGGACTATTTCCACCACGAAGTGAAGCTGGTGGACCTGTACACCCATAAGGTATTTTATGACAAGCTTACTTTCATCTATCTTGAAATGCCCAAGTTCAACAAGAAGGAGGATGAGTTGGAGAGCATGTTCGACAAATGGCTGTTCGTTCTGCGTAACCTGTCTTCCCTGTTCGAGCGTCCGCGTGCGTTGCAGAACCGCGTGTTCGACCGTCTTTTCGAGGCTGCCGAGATAGCGAAATTCAACCCCAAGGAGTTGGGTGAATATTGGGAGAGTTTGAAGAATTTCCGCGACTGGTACAGCGTAATGTCTACCCAATTAAAGAAAGGTCGTGAAGAGGGTCTTAAAGAGGGGCGTGAGGAAGGTCTTAAAGAGGGTCTTGAGAAAGGTCTGCAGGAAGGTCTTGAGAAAGGCCGTAAGGAAGAATGCTTCAAGAATGCAAAAAAAATGAAACAGGCCGGTATTGCATTTGATGTAATTGCACAAGTTACCGGTCTGTCTATTAGGGAAATAGTGTCTTTGTAAGTCGTTTACAGCACCAGCCCGTCCAGCATTTCGATATAAAGCCTTATGGCTTCCTCAATTTCCGAAACCATGATGTATTCATCGGCCGTATGCGAGCGTGAAGACTTGCCCGGGCCGATTTTGACAGACGGGAATTTCATCAGCGCCTGATCGGACAACGTGGGAGAGCCGAAAGGTACACGTCCAAGTTTTACCGCGCGTTTCACAAAGGGATGCCCGGCACTGATATAAGATGAGTTCAACCGGAAAGAACGGGCTTTCGCCTCGCTTTTTATATGGGCGCTTATTTCCTTGAACAATTCCTCGTTTGAGTAACATTCATTACTGCGGATATCCACAACGAAAGTACAAGCATCGGGGATGACATTGTGTTGCGTGCCGGCATTTATCTGTGTCACGCTCATTTTGACAGGTCCCAGCAGGGAAGATTCCTTCGGGAATTTATAATCACGGAACCACTGAATATCTTCCAGTACCTTGTAGATAGCATTCACTCCTTCATTGCGTGCGGCATGTCCGGCTTTGCCGTATGCGGTAAGGTCCAGTACCATCAATCCTTTCTCGGCAATGGCAGGTTGCATTTCTGTCGGTTCGCCCACTATGCCCAGAGTGATGGGAGGTAGTTGGGGCAATACGCTTTCTATTCCGTTTTTTCCGGAAACCTCTTCTTCACATGAGGCGAGAAAGATCAGATTGTATGCCTGCTCGGTGGTAGAGAGATGGCGGTACGCTTGAAATAAGGATACTACACTGGCACCGGCATCATTGCTTCCCAAACCATAGATTTTTCCGTTTTCGGCTTTCGGA
The DNA here is from genome assembly GCA_011959205.1 of Bacteroidaceae bacterium. Classification (GTDB taxonomy): domain Bacteria; phylum Bacteroidota; class Bacteroidia; order Bacteroidales; family Bacteroidaceae; genus Phocaeicola. Next base: position 72,665 of record BLLV01000255.1, on the reverse strand, counting down.
GTGAAAGGATGTTTTCTCCATCCGTTTACCGGCTTCACGGTGTCGATGTGGGAGTTTAGCAAAATAGTCGGTTTGTTGAGGTCGAACATCGGGCTGATACACCAAATGTTGTTGCCCGAACGACCGGTCATGATACCCGTTTCTTCAATATAGTTCTGCAGAAAGTCGGCAGCGGCTTCTTCTTCCCGGCTCAATGAGGGGATACCGATGAGCGAATTCAGTAATGTGGTCGCTTCGGAAGAGTAATATTCTATATCAATCATCTTGATTTTAATAATTTAGTGTGTTGCAAAGATACTGTTTTTGAGTGGTAAATGGTGGCGGAAAAAGTACTTAAATAAGTTATATATGCAACTAAAACTTTCTGCTGTTTTCTTCTAACCCTTTGATTGGTTGGGAAAATTAATGCCTGTTTATAGGGGATAATTCCAAATTAAACGATAACTTTGCCGATGAATTAAAAATAGATCTTTAGAATGAGTAGTTCTCTCTTATCTGTCCTGATACAACGTCAGGCTGGAAAATATGGCGATCGTGTAGCTCTGCGTTACCGTGATTATAAAACAGAAACATGGATTCCGGTTTCTTGGAATCAGTTTGCCGTAACAGTAAAGACTGTTTCGAACGCACTGATAGAATTAGGTGTAGGTGTGCAGGAAAATATAGCTGTTTTCTCCCAAAATAAACCGGAATGCTTGTATGTGGATTTCGGATCTTTTGGAGTACGGGCGGTAACTGTGCCTTTTTATGCTACCAGTTCCGAAGCCCAGGTACATTATATGGTGGGTGATGCTGAGATACGCTATGTCTTTGTAGGCGAACAGTTGCAATATGATGTTGCTTTCCGGGTTATGCAGTTGGGAAGTCATTTAAAACAGATTGTTATATTTGACAGGGAAGTGAAGCGTGACGAACGAGACCGGACTTCTATTTATTTTGATGAATTTTTGAAATTGGGCGAGGAACATCAGCATCAAACCGAAGTGGACAAACGCACTTCTGAGTCGGGCAATGGAGATTTGGCTAATATCCTTTATACCAGTGGCACCACTGGAGAGAGTAAAGGGGTGATGTTGCATCATGCTTGTTATGAGGGGGCTATACCGGCGCACAACAATCGTTTTCCCGGATTAACCGATCAGGATGTAGTGATGAACTTCTTGCCTTTCACGCATGTATTTGAGCGGGCATGGTCGTACTGGTGTCTTACTGTGGGTTGTACATTGGCTGTCAACTTGCGTCCCACCGACATTCAGAAGACCATTAAGGAAATTCGTCCTACTGCAATGTGCAGTGTTCCCCGTTTTTGGGAAAAGGTATATGCTGGCGTACAAGAGAAAATCAATGAGACCACTGGCTTGAAGAAGAAACTGATGCTGGATGCCATTAAGGTGGGACGTGAGCATAATTTGGAATACGTGTACAAAGGATTGACTCCTCCAGCCATGTTGCATCTTAAATACAAGTTCTACGATAAGGTAATTTATGGTTTGTTGAAAAAAACTATCGGTATTGAAAACGGCCGTTTCTTCCCGACGGCAGGAGCTGCCATTCCACCTGCGGTGCAAGAGTTTGTCTTGTCGGTAGGCATCAACATGGTGGCGGGATATGGATTGACGGAATCTACCGCAACGGTGGCTTGTGAGGATGATCGGGATCATGTAGTAGGTTCTGTGGGAAGGCTCATGCCTCATGTGCAAATAAAAATAGGCGAGAATAATGAAATCTTGCTGAAGGGTGTGGGAATCACTCATGGATATTATAAGAAAGAGGCAGTGACCCGGGAGGCATTTACTGAGGACGGGTGGTTTCATACGGGAGATGCAGGCTATATAAAAGATGGCTATTTGTTTCTTACTGAACGTATTAAGGATTTATTCAAAACATCGAACGGCAAATACATAGCGCCTCAGGCTATAGAGGCCAAATTAGTAGTAGACCGTTATATCGATCAGATTTCTATTATCGCCGATGAACGTAAATTCGTTTCAGCTTTGATTATTCCTGAATATGAGTTGGTGAAAGAGCATGCTGCAAGAAAAGGTATTCATTATGAAAGTATGGAAGAATTATTGCAGAAACCGGAAATCATCGATTTGTTTAAGGAGCGAATTGATACATTGCAGCAGCAGTTTGCACACTATGAACAGATCAAAAGGTTTACCTTGCTGCCTCATCCTTTCAGCATGGAGCGTGGTGAACTGACCAATACGTTGAAAATAAAACGTAATGTGCTGAACAAGAACTATGCTGCAGAAATAGAAAAGATGTACGAAGAATAATGGGAAAATGAATAGATTTCCACTATCTTTGCATCTTGAAATGCAAAAATCCTCAAAATGATAACAATAGAGCAATTGAAAGACGTAAAAGAGCGTACTGCGGCACTTGAAAGATATCTGGACATAGAAAACAAACTGGTTCAGGTGGAAGAAGAGCAGCTGCGTACGCAGGCGCCCGGTTTTTGGGATGATGCCAAGAAAGCGGAAGCACAAATGAAGAAGGTGAAAGATCTGCAGAAATGGATTGAAGGTTACCGTGAGGTAAAGACCATGGCGGATGAACTGGAACTGGCTTTTGATTTTTTTAAAGATGACTTGGTAACTGAAGAAGAAGTTGATACAACGTACCAAAAAGCTGTCACTGCAGTGGAGGCGCTGGAACTGAAGAATATGCTTCGCCAGGAGGCTGACCAAATGGATTGTGTTTTGAAAATAAATTGCGGAGCCGGTGGCACCGAGAGTCAGGATTGGGCTTCCATGCTGATGCGTATGTATATGCGTTGGGCGGAGACCAATGGCTATAAAGTGAGCGTAGCTAATCTTCAGGATGGGGATGAGGCTGGAATCAAGACGGTGACAATGAATATTGAAGGCAGTTTTTCGTATGGTTATCTGAAAGGTGAGAATGGCGTTCACCGTCTGGTGCGTGTGTCTCCTTATAATGCTCAGGGGAAACGTATGACCTCTTTTGCTTCTGTGTTTGTAACGCCGTTGGTGGATGATAGTATTGAAGTGACAATTGAACCTGCCCGTATGTCTTGGGATACTTTCCGCTCGGGAGGTGCCGGCGGACAGAATGTAAACAAGGTGGAGTCAGGAGTACGTTTACGTTATCAATATAAAGACCCATATACCGGTGAGGAAGAGGAAATCTTGATTGAGAATACTGAAACACGTGACCAGCCGAAGAATAAAGAGAATGCAATGCGCCAGTTGCGCTCAATTTTATATGATAAGGAATTGCAGCACCGCATGGAAGAGCAGGCCAAAGTGGAGGCGGGCAAGAAGAAAATAGAATGGGGATCACAGATACGTAGTTATGTCTTTGACGACCGTCGTGTGAAGGACCATCGGACCAATTTCCAGACTTCGGATGTGAACGGAGTGATGGATGGAAAGATTGATGGCTTTATCAAGGCGTACTTGATGGAGTTTTCCGGTTCGGAGAATTAGTAATTTCTTCGTAATTTATTTGTTTTCTTCTAGAAACTTTGTACTTTTGGGATATTCAAAGGAGAAAGTTTAATCTTAAAAATGAAATACTTATGGGAAAGAATAAGAAAGTCGCTTATAGTAAGCGGGAAGAAGAGAAAGCAAATAGAATTGTAAAAGGCCTGTTCTTTGGATTGATCGTATTGGCCCTTGTCATTATGGTGGGATATGCCATATACGGATAAGAATAGAAAAAGAAATAGTAAAGTCCTGCTGAGATTACTCTCGTGCGGGACTTTTTTATATATTAAAAAAGGTATGGGACAAGAAATAGAACGGAAATTTTTAGTAAAAGACGATAGTTATAAACAGGAAGCATACGCACATAGTCATATTGTACAAGGTTATATCTGTAGTGCTCGTGGCAGAACTGTCCGGGTGCGTATTCGGGATGACAAGGGTTATCTTACGATAAAAGGAGCTGCTAACGAATCCGGTACAAGTCGTTATGAGTGGGAAAAGGAAATCAGTTTGCAAGAGGCCGAAGAGTTGATGCGGCTGTGTGAACCCGGAGTGATTGATAAAACACGGTATTTGGTAAAAAGCGGAGAGCATATTTTTGAAGTGGACGAGTTTCATGGTGAGAATGAAGGCTTGACTGTAGCGGAAGTGGAATTGAACAGTGAGGACGAATCGTTCAAAAAGCCCCATTTCATCGAAAAAGAGGTAACAGGAGATGTACGTTATTATAATTCTTTTTTAATGAAGGAACCCTATACTCGCTGGTAGATAATATATAGGTTTCTTTAACGTATAAAAATGAACTATGTCATATAGTTTGCCTATCTTTGCGAAAAACACAAATTTAAAATTAATTTATGAAACACAACATTTTATGGGTTATTATCTTGCTTTTGGCAAGTGTGTCAATTACAGCAAGTGCACAAAAAGGAGTGCAAGGACAGTTCTCGGTCAAAGGCATTTTGGTGGATTCGTTATCCAATGAGGGGGAACCTTATTCCACTATTCGTATTTCATTAAAAAGTAATCCAGGAAAACCTGTTAAGCTGGCTGTGACAGGGGTAGATGGCAAATTTAACGAGCGACTCACTATGCCGGGAGTTTATTTAATTAATTTTACTTCTGTGGGAAAATCGCCTGTTCAAAAAGAATTCTCTGTGTCGGAAAATCATAAGAATGTCGATTTGGGAAAGATACTTATTGCGGAATCGACAGAAATGTTGAAAGGTGTAGAAGTTGTAGCACAGAAACCACTGGTGAAAGCAGAAATAGACAAGGTGACGTACAGTGTGGAAGATGATCCGGATTCAAAAACCAATACTACTTTGGAGATGCTTCGTAAGGTGCCTTTGGTCACTGTGGACGGAGAAGATAAAATTCAGGTAAACGGTAGTAGCAGTTTCAAAGTGCATGTGAATGGCAAACCTAATAATATGATGAGCAACAATCCTACGGAGGTGCTGAAAAGTTTGCCGGCTAATTCTGTCAAATCCATAGAGGTAATTACTGATCCGGGAGCAAAATATGATGCAGAAGGTGTAGCTGGTATCCTTAATATTATTACTACAGGAGGAGGGATGGAAGGATATACTGTGACGCTGAATGCGGGTGTGGGCAATCGTGGCTATAATGCCAGCGGATATGGTACAGTGCAGGTGGGTAAATTTACTGTAACCGGAAATTATGCTTATAACCGTAATATTTCTCCACGCTCCTATTTTGCGAACGGACGTGAAGATTTTACATCCGAAAATTATAAATACCTGAGTAATGAGGGGTCTGCCAAAAACAAAGGAAACTTCCAGTATGGCAGTATGGAGGGAAGTTATGAAATTGATACCTTGAACTTGATAACTTTTTCTATGAATATGTTTGGAGGAAAGTTCAAGAATAACGGATTCGGTCGTACTGTTATGTTGAATGCGCAACATGAACATAGTTATAGCTATAATACGCTGAATCACAGTGAAAACGGATTCGGAAGCATCGGGGCAAATTTGGATTACCAGCGTTCCTTTAAGAAAAAAGGTGAGCTCCTGACATTTTCTTACCGTTACAGCGGTTCTCCCGATAACAGTGAGGCACATACGGAATATGAAGAAATAGAGGATTATCCCTATGAACTTAGAAACCAGTATTACGATAATGATGCCCGTACAGACGAGCATACATTCCAGCTGGACTACACCAATCCCATCAATAAATTGCATCAGATAGATGCCGGCGTGAAATATATTTTGCGTAATAACAAGAGCGACAGCCGGTATTTTAAGGAAAATGAGTTGGGGAATTATCAGGAAGATAACGATTTGACTAGTAAGTTTGACCAGTCTCAAGACATTCTATCCGCCTATGCGGGCTATCAGTTGAAGTTGAAAAAGTTCGGTGGAAAGGCCGGTTTACGTTATGAACATACTCTGATGGATGTGGATTATGCCTATATGCCCGATCGGAACTTTGATAGCAATTTCGATGATTTGATCCCTTCGGCCAGCCTTTCTTATCAACTTTCTCAGTCTAAAACGCTTCGTGCTAACTATAATATGCGTATCAGCCGTCCAAGCATTTGGTATCTGAATCCTTTTAGGAATACTAGTAATCCTACGAATATCAGTTATGGTAATCCGGATTTGGACACAGAGAAGTCACATCAGGTAGGAATGACATTCAGTTCTTTTTCGCCCAAATTTAATATTAATGTAACTTTAAACTATTCGTTTGTGAATAATGGCATTGAACGATATTCATTTTTGAATGATGGTATACAGGAAAATACGTATGGAAATATTGGACATACCAACCGCACTAATCTTTCTTTGTGGATGAATTGGAATCCCGGTTCCAAGACACGCATTTCAATTAATGCAAGTGGAGCGTATACCGATTTCAAGAGTGATGAAGAATATTTGAAAGTGCGTAATCATGGTTTTTATGGAAACTTCTTTTTGAATGCCCAGCAGACTTTGCCATGGGACATTCGTTTCAGTTTGCATGGTGGTGGGGGAACTCCTCGTATTTCTTTGCAAGGAAAAGGATCTTCCTTTAATTATTATGGATTTGGTTTGAGTCGTTCTTTCTTGAAGGAAAAGCGTTTGACGGTATCTGTGAATGCTTCGAATATATTTACTAAATATAATACATTTAGAAATACAACGACTACACCTGATTTCTCTTCATGGAGTGAGAACAAATTTTCGCAGAGATATTATGGATTTAATATCAGCTGGCGTTTTGGAGAGTTGAAAGCACAGGTGAAAAAAACAGCACGTAGTATTAATAATGATGATGTAAAGTCAGGAGGTAGCGGTTCTGGTAGCGGAAATCAAGGCGGAAACTAAGAAAAAACACCTGTAAACTGTTAATATAGGGGGGAGAAACTGTTATTTGATAGTTTTTCCCCTTTTTGTTGTTAGTTTTTCTGCCCTCGGTCTTATTACAAGTCGTTAATATTGCAGCAGAAAACAAAACAGAAAATAACAACTTAAAAATAGATTAATATGAAGACAGTCGACTTTACACAGCACTTGCTAAGTATACAAACCGAATTATTTCGCTTTGCATTTAAATTGACAGCTGACAAAGAAGAGGCTAATGATTTGTTGCAGGAAACTTCACTTAAAGCTTTGGATAACGAGGAGAAGTTTACTCCGGATACGAATTTTAAAGGATGGATGTATACCATCATGCGTAATATATTTATAAATAATTATCGTAAAACAGTGCGTGATCAGACTTTTGTCGATCAAACAGATAACTTATTTCATTTGAATCTTCCACAGGAGTCAGGATTCGATTCTACAGAAGGTGCATACGACTTGAAAGAGATACACCGTATAGTAAATGCCTTGCCTAAAGAGTACCGTGTGCCGTTTGCTATGTATGTATCAGGATTTAAATATAGGGAAATTGCTGAGAAGCTGGGACTCCCATTGGGAACAGTGAAAAGCCGTATCTTTTTCACCCGTCAAAGGTTGCAGAATGATTTGAAAGATTTCCGCTAAGTTGACTCTCTATCTTTATTATATAACTTTGACTTTTATCATTACGCCGACTGTTCGCGAAGAATCGTCGGCGTTTTTTTAGAATTTACGCCATATAAAGGGACGAAGTAGGTAATACCCTACTAGGGTGGCAAGTCCGACACCGATGCTGTTTGCCAAAAAATCCAACCAGTCACCGCTACGAGTATCCGTGCAATAGGCTTGCATCAGTTCGATACATCCACTCATGGCTACAGGAGCTATGATGCCTCTCCATACGATATGGTTCCAATTGATAGTCCTATGGTTCCTTAGATATTCTATCCATAAAATGACACAGAGGCCTCCATACATACATATATGCACTACTTTGTCTATGTTGGGGATTTTCTCCATATTTGTTTTGGGAGGAGTGAAAAAAGAGAGATAAAAGATGATAGCCACAATAATCAGGGATACCGGATATTTTCTAAAATAATATAGCATACTTTAATTTTTTTGTGATTCACCGCAAAAGTACGATTAATTTTATACTTTTGCAGGCTAGTAGGGGTTGATTTATAATAATTTGATAGTTTTTTTTATGCAAAAAGGCGAAAGAGTTAATTTTGGGAGTAAAATAGGGGCGGTTTTGGCTTCGGCAGGTTCGGCCGTAGGGCTTGGTAATGTATGGAGATTTCCATACGAGACGGGAAATCATGGAGGTGCGGCCTTTATCTTAATATATCTGGCGTGTGTTCTTATGTTGGGAATGCCTATTATGATTGCCGAATTCACAGTAGGCCGTCATTCAAAGGCAAGTACAGGACGGGCTTATAAGGTTTTGGCGCCCGGAACTCCTTGGAAGTGGTTGGGGTATTTGGGTGTCTTGGCCGGTTTTCTTATTTTGGGGTATTATTCGGTGGTGGCAGGATGGACCTTGGAATATATATTGGAAGCGGGAGCCAATGGGTTCGCAGGTAAAAGGCCGGAAGATTTTGTAGTTGCTTTCCAAGACTTTTCAAAAGATCCTGTTCGTCCGCTTATTTGGTTAGTCATCTTTTTATTGACTACCCATTTTGTTATAGTAAAGGGAGTGAAGGATGGAATAGAGAAATCTTCGAAGGTGTTGATGCCTGTTTTGTTTATACTGATAGTCGTTTTGGCTGGGTGCTCATTGTCACTTCCCAATGCAGAAAAAGGTCTGGAGTTTTTGCTGAAGCCTGATTTCAGAAAAGTGAATGGAGATGTTTTTTTAGGGGCTATGGGGCAAGCTTTCTTTTCCTTGAGTCTGGGAATGGGATGCCTTTCGACCTATGCTTCTTATTTTGGGAAAGAAACCAGACTGGGGAATACAGCTTTGAGTGTTGGTGCTATTGATACTTTTGTGGCTGTTTTGGCTGGATTGATTATTTTTCCAGCTGCCTTTTCTGTGGGTATTCAGCCCGATGCGGGACCGTCGTTAATTTTTATTACGTTGCCTAATGTGTTTCAGCAAGCTTTTAATGGTGCGCCGATATTGGCTTATATTTTTTCAGTGATGTTCTATGTCTTGTTGGCTTTGGCTGCATTGACTTCTACAATTTCTTTGCATGAAGTAGTGACGGCTTTTCTGCATGAGGAATTCTGTTTGACTCGTGGTCGTGCTGCTAGTTTGGTTACTTTCGGGTGTGTCACAATCGGAGCTGTTTCTTCTCTGTCATTGGGGATTATGCAGAAATATACACTGTTTGATAAGGGATTCTTTGATCTGCTTGATTTTATTACAGCAAAGATTATGCTTCCTTTGAGTGGTTTGTTGGTATGTATTTTTGTGGGATGGTACTTGAAGCGTTCTGTTTCTTATGGGGAGTTGACTAATGGAGGAAAGCTGAAAGTGAGCCTTTTCAATTTGTATCTCTTTTTGTTGAGATATGTGGCACCTGTGGCTATCATTTTGATCTTTATCAATGAATTGGGGCTAATTTAGAATCATAATGTGGAAAGACTTCTTCTATTTTTCAAAAAGTGAACGCAGAGCTATACTTTTTTTGTTAACATTGCTTTTTACATTTGTCTGTATATGGGTTCTTTTTCCTGTAAAGGAAGAAGAGCCTTTGGAACAGGATCAAGAGGGGATAGAAGAAATAAAAAAATTTTTGGCCGGAGTACATGAGATAGAGAAAAAGAAATCTTTGCAATATTCTTCCTATGATAAGCCTAAAAAAAGGGAAGTCATATTAGCTGCTTTTGATCCAAATGTAGCCGATTCCATCGAATTTTTGCAACGTGGGTTGCCTCCTTTTATTGCACATACTATTTTGCAATATCGGAGAGCCGGAGGCAAATTCAGAACAGCAGATGATTTTTCTCGTATTTATGGTTTGTCTCCTGAGAAGTTTAAGATACTGAAACCCTATATTCAGATATCAAAGGCTTTTCAACAGAAACAGGATACGTTGCACATCATTAAAAGGAGAGAGAAAGATACGCTGGCGGTTTATAAATATCCGGAAGGGACTTTAGTCGATTTGAGTGAAGCGGACACTACCGAGTTGAAAAAGATTCCGGGAATAGGCAGTGGCATTGCACGCATGATTGTGGCTTACCGGAAACGTTTGGGAGGTTTTTATGACACGGCTCAGTTGAATGAAGTGGATTATGTAGATGAGGGTATGTTGAAATGGTTTAAACTCGGAAATGCACCCATTCATCGAATAAATGTCAACAAGGCCGGGCTTGATAAACTTCGCTCTCATCCTTATATGAATTTTTATCAGGCAAAGGTGATTATAGAATATAGGAGGAAAAAGGGAAAATTGAAAAATCTTTCCCAGCTATCCCTGTATGAGGAGTTCACTGAGAAAGACTTAGAACGTTTGTCGCACTATCTTGCTTTCGATTAATTGTTGGGATAACCGGCTGCTTCTGCTATTTTTACCGGGATCTCGGTGTTGTCAATGCGGCCTTGGAATAGTTCGGCACCTGCTCCGATGGCGAATACGGGAACATAACCTCCTGAGTGCCCTCCACTGGTCCAACCTATCAGAGCGATGTCATCCAGTATCTTTTTGGCTTTAGATGCCAAAGGCTCATCCTGCTGATATTCACTTTTAGTTAAATCGATATTCTTGCTATTGAAAGATTTGTCGTATGTCTTTTTTAAGGCAGCTTCTTGTTTTTCATTCAATGGAACGCTGTCCCAAAACCCGAAATAATCTTTCAGTGATTGTTTGATCACTTTCCAAGGCACTTGGTTTTTGTATTTCTTTCTCAGCCCGTTTACAATTTTGGTGTACCCGCTTTCACTTACCTTTTGTGATTTTAATGCTTGCAGATTCAGGGTGTACGGACCTTTTCCCAAGACGATTCCCCCTGTTTCATGGTCGGCTGTTACTACAATTAAGGTTTCATCAGGATGTTGTTGGTAGAATTCATAAGCAACTTTTATAGCATCGTCCATATCCATTACTTCATGAAACACAGTAGCGGCGTCATTGCTATGACAGGCCCAATCAATCTTGCCTCCTTCAACCATCAGAAAGAAACCTTTTGAAAGGTCTTTGGACAGAAAGTTGATTCCGGCACGAGTAATTTCAGCCAAAGTCATATCGCCTTTCTTGCGGTCAATGGCATAGGGTATAGAACTGTTATCTGTAGCTGTAGTAGGTTGCAAAAGAATCAGTTTTTCCGATTTTTTTGCTTTTTTCTGATAATCTTTGTAACCACGGGCTACTGTATAGCCTGCTTTATCTGCCAATGTATATAGACTCTCTGAACTTGAATCAGCTGCTTTTTTGTTGGTAGGATCTAAAAAGTCCGACCCGGCATAGAAATCAAAATTAGCGTCAATCAAATCAAGCCCAACATTGTAATAGCTGCTTCTTTGTCCTTGATGAGCGTAAAAAGCAGCCGGCGTAGCATGGTCTACACTAACGCTGGTACTGATGCCCACGCGGCATCCTTTCTCTTTTGCCCAAGAGGCGACACTGTTGATTTTGGTTTCCAGATCCTTTTTAACGCCTAATGCACCGTTCTTTGTTTTGTTTCCCGTAGCAAGAGCTGTTCCGGCAGCAGCCGAGTCCGTAACCCCGTTTGTTGCTGAAAAAGTAGTGGCTATGGTTGCATAAGGAAATTGAGTGAATAATAACGGGGTTACACCAATTTTGCCTTCCAATTCTCCACGATACATTTCTGTACCTAAAACTTGGTTAACACCCATTCCATCTCCGATGAAATAAAATACATACTTCGCTTGTTGTGCCTGTACAAAAAGAATAGACAGGAATACAAATGAGATAATAAACGACAGTTTCTTCATAATAATTGAGTTAATGACATTTTTCTTTTTCAGACTGGCAAATATAGGGAAAAAAGCCTTTTGAATGGTAATCCTTTACTTTAATAATTGAGATTTAATGACCAAATCCTTTCTTTTTCGGTAAATCTATAGCTGGAATGTCCTTGAATAAAATCATTGCGGCCATATCGTGGTGCGAAATATATAACGAACATTATGGATTAGAAAAGCGGTTGCCACTTGAATGGCAACCGCTTTTCAGAATTATTGTAATCAAAATTACAAAAGCCCGTTGGAGCCAAGGATAATCAACATTGTATATCCTAAAACAAGTCCGATAGCCCCCATTATCAGTCCGACTTTCTCCATATCTTTTTGTTGGATCATACCTGTAGCATGGGCTAGGGCGTTGGGAGGTGTCGAAATAGGAAGGACCATGGCCAGAGAGGAGCCGACAGCCACTCCTATCAGCAAAGTCTCTACACCGCCCAAGGTGGCCAGGTTATCACGCATACTGATTCCGGCTATGGCAAGAATGGGAACCAATAAAGCGGCAGTAGCCGTGTGCGAGATGAAATTAGCCATGGCATAACAGATCAGTCCCGAGCCGACAATCATCAGTACAGGGGGCCAAGTGTTGAATGGAATGGATTTAATCATGTGCTGTGCAAGTCCGGTTTCCTGTAATGCAACACCTAACGCAAAACCTCCGGCCACCATCCAGAGCACACTCCAACTGATTTCTTCCAGGTCACGTTTCGTTATAACTCCTGTGACACAAAACACGGCGACAGGAATCATTGCCACTACATTGGAGTTTACACCGGTGAACTTGTCAGACATCCATAGCAATACAGTTATAGCAAAAGTGACATATACCAGAATAGAGCGCCAGTCCTTTTTGGCCTCTCCGTCTATTTGCAACTCAATCGTTTTTTGCTTGAAAGGAAACAGGCGCAGCATAATGAACCATGCTATAAATAATATAACAATCGTATAAGGCATCATAAATCCCATCCATTCGCCAAAACCAATATTTAGGTTCAATCCCTCAGGATCATTCAGATATTTCAAGGCGATAGCATTGGGAGGAGTTCCGATAGGAGTTCCCATACCACCAATATTGGCCGCTACGGGAATGGACATGGCCAAACCGATCTTGCCTTTTCCGTCTGCCGGAAGAGATTTCAAAACAGGAGTGAGGAAGGTGAGCATCATGGCAGCGGTAGCTGTATTACTGAGGAACATGGAGAAGAAGGCCGTTACCATAATAAAGCCCAACAGGACATAACGGGACTGAGTGCCGAAGGGCTTTAACATGACACGTGCCAACAACACGTCCAAACCGCTTTTAGTAGCGGCAATGGCTAAAATGAATCCGCCGATAAACAGCATGATGATAGGGTCGGCAAAACAGTGCATGATGGATTTATATTTTACTAAATTCCCCAATTCTTCGGCCGGAATACCTTGAGTAAAAAGCCATAGACTGCTGTCGGATACTGTTAACAACAATATAACGACAATTAATACAGAAGTAGTCCATGCGGGAACAGCCTCGAACACCCACATCAGAGTGGCAAAAATAAAAATGGAAATAAGTCTTTGCTCTATGACTGTCAATCCTTCTATACCGAAAGATTCGATAGGTAGGCACCACAATATGAGGGAAAGAGTAATGGCAACAGCCAATTTCACACCTCTACTTACTATCTTGTTCTCAGCCAGTCGTCTGGTTTTCTTTAAATCTTGATAGGCTTCAACCAGATGGAAGCCACGAAAAATCTTGTACATAGTATTAAATTAATAAAAACGGCGCAAAGTTAATACTTTATTTTGATATAATCTATGGTTATGCCCATATTAAATGTTAGATACAAGCACACTTGAAGGTGATGGCAAGTCTTTACCTGCCGTTCCATAGGAGTAGTTATGTTTTCCGGTTTATGGCTGATTGGGGTGTGACGAAAAAATTCCGGGATAGTATAGAAGGAGCTAAAGACTTTTTCGTTACTTTTGTTTTTGACATGATAAAGCTGATTTTATTTTCCTGTTAACCATTAGGATCATAAGATACTTTCTTGATGATCTCTTTAAGTAAAAAATAAGAATTGATGAATATGAGAAATTTGTTTTTGACTTTGGCCTTTGGCCTATGTTCCGGCGCACTCGCCCAGCATACAACTGTTTTTGAATCTCCCATTATGGGTTGGAGTTCGTGGAATACCTATCGGGTTCATATCAATGATACCTTAATAATAAGACAAGCGGATGCCATGGTGCAAAAAGGGTTGAAAGAAGCAGGATACTCTTATGTGAATGTAGATGATGGCTTTTTTGGATGGCGGGATGAAAAAGGAGTGATGCAAACACATCCCGAGCGTTTTCCGAACGGATTGAAAGGAGTGGCTGACCATATTCATTCTTTAGGATTGAAAGCCGGCATTTATTCGGATGCGGGAAGCAATACTTGCGGTTCTATCTGGGATAAAGATATGAATGGCGTAGGTTCCGGCCTGTACGGACATGAATATCAGGATGCCACGCTGTATTTTAAAGAATGGGGATTTGATTTTATCAAGATTGATTATTGCGGAGCCGGTCAGGAATTGAATTTGGAAGAGGAAAAACGATATACAGAGATTCGTCAGGCTATAGATAATCTGGGTTGCGGACATGTTTCCATCAATATCTGCCGTTGGGCTTTTCCGGGTACTTGGGCCGGAAACCTTGCCCGTTCATGGCGGATCAGTGCGGATATCCGCCCGGAGTGGGGATCAGTAAAATATATCATCGATAAAAATCTTTATCTGTCTGCCTATGCCGGAGAGGGGCATTATAATGATATGGATATGCTGGAAATAGGCCGGGGGTTGAAGCCTGAAGAGGAAGAGGTACACTTCGGCATGTGGTGCATCATGAGTTCGCCTTTGCTGATAGGGTGTGATCTGACCACCATTCCGGAGGCATCATTAAAGCTGTTGAAAAATAAAGAACTGATAGCTTTGAACCAAGATCCTTTGGGATTGCAGGCATACGTGGTTCAACATGAAAATGAAGGGTATGTGTTGGTGAAAGATATAGAGCGGAAACGCGGTAATGTACGTGCGGTTGCTTTATACAATCCTTCGGATACGATTTGCAACTTTACGGTTCCGATGAATCTGTTGGAATTAGGAGGAAAAGTCAAGGCACGGGACTTGGTGAGACAGCAGAATCTGCCGGAGATAAAAGAGGGTGTCCTGCATCGGGAACTGCCTCCCCATAGTGTGTTGATTTTACGTATGGAGTCCGAGAAAAGATTGGAACCGACTGTTTACGAGGCGGAATGGGCTTATCTGCCTTGTTTCAATGATTTGGGAAAGACACCGAAAAGCATTGTATATGCTCCTTTGCAAGAAGCGTCCGGAGGTATGAAGGTAAGTTATCTGGGAGGCCGGAAAGAGAATTTTGCAGAGTGGAGAGAGGTGTATAGCGAGCAGGGTGGTGAGTATGAGATGACAATCCGCTATGTGCCAAAGGCAGACCGTAAGCTGGAAGTCTGTGTGAATCATGAAAAAGCGATTCTTCTTGATTCGTTGTCGGCGGATGCGACTCAAAAGATCGCTTCGGTTACTGTTCCGGTGCATTTGAAAGCAGGAAATAACAAAGTGCGTATGGGAAGTTCATTTTGCTGGGCTCCGGATATCGACTGTTTTACCTTGAAAAAGGTAAAACAATAATTGTTTATTGTTGATAAGAAGGTACATACGTCATGTTAAGCTTTTTTTCTCTGATTGTTAAGCCCTTTTTCCAGGCTTGTTACTATATCTTTCCATTATGCGACGTATGTCTTACTCCCATACGATGTACGTCTTACGCTGGTGCGATATACATCGCACCAGCGTAAGACGTAGTAGTAAGCCGCATGAAATGCCTTAAGCATAGGGACAAAATGCTTTAGTATGATGAATTAATGCAGTTTGCCACTAACTGGGGTTCCGAAAAACCAGAAAGGACATTTACAGAACTTCAAAAGGTTCTTGTACGTACTTCATATATTCCTCATAGTCTATGTACTTTCCACCCATTGACTTTAAGTGTGGTGTCTCAAATTGACAATCAATCAAGGTTCCTCCCAATTCCTGAAATGTTTGTGCCAGATAGATAAGTGCCAGTTTCGATGCATTGGGGACTAGAGAAAACATGCTTTCGCCAAAGAAACACTTTCCCAAAGTGACTCCATAAAGTCCGCCCACCAGGCAGGACTCTTCCCATACTTCCACGCTGGCTGCAAAACCTTGCTCATGCAGGCGGATGTAGGCTTTCATGATATCCTTGCCCAACCATGCTCCCGCTTCTTCCATCCGCAGGTTGCCACAGGTTTGAATCACTTCATGGAATGCCCGGTTAAAACTGACTTCATATCGTCCTTTGTTCATGAGGGTACGCATGGAGTGGGAAATATGAATCTCGTTGGGGAAGATCACAAATCGTTTCAGGGGGCACCACCATTGTATCTGTTTCTCACGGAAAGCATACCAGGGGAATATGCCATTGGAGTAGGCAAGGATGAGGCGGTCAACGGAGAGGTCGCCGCCCACTGCCAATAGCCCGTCCGGATCACCATAGTGAGGGTCGGGGAAAACAAGTTCTTGAGTTAGTTGAAAGACCATAGTGCTTTTTGGTTTGCCGGTTTCATTCAGAGTTGTTCTCTTTTGAGCATTTGCAGCCTCAGTTGCCCGTTCTCTGCTGTCACTACTGTTTTTCCTCCTGTTTTTAATGCGCCGAATAGGATTTCACGCATAAGTAGAGGCTTCAGCTGCGAGGCTATTGCCCTGTCCATTTCTCTGGCACCGTATTCTTTGGTGAACCCCAGCTTCAGCAGATGCTTATAGGCTTCCGGGCTGAGTTCCATTTCTACATGACGTGCGGACAGCTTGTTTTTCAGTTCGCCGAGTTTCTTGTTCAGGATAAGGGAAGCCATTCCGTAATCCATATCATGGAAAACGACTGTTGCAGACAACCGGTTGATGAATTCAGGTTTGAAGGTTTTCTTAACCTGTTTCAACATGGCCTCTCCGGCAGTAACTTGTCCGCCGAAACCTATGGAGGCTTGGTGTGAGAATTGTGCTCCGGCATTGGAGGTCATGATAAGTATAACATGGCGGCAGTCTGCTTTCCGTCCTTTGTTATCCGTCAGTACGGCATAGTCCATGACTTGCAGCAGGATATTGAACACATCGGGGTGTGCTTTCTCTATTTCGTCGAGCAGTAGCACACAGTTGGGAGTTTTGCGGATAGCATCTGTCAGCAGTCCGCCGTCTTCATAACCTATATATCCGGCAGGTGAGCCGATGAGTTTGGCCACTGTATGCTTTTCCGTATATTCGCTCATGTCGAAGCGCTGTAGGGCGATACCTAGTTCGGATGCCAGAACTTTGGCTACTTCCGTCTTCCCCACGCCGGTGGGGCCAACGAAGAGAAGGCTGGCCAGTGGCTTGTTTTCGTCCAGTAGCCCGGCTTTGGCCATTTGTACGGCTTCCACCACTTGGCCGACGGCTTCTTCCTGACCGTATATCTTTGCGCTGATGCGTTCATGCAAGGTTTCTAATGCGGCATTGTTTTCTTCCTTCATGGCAAGCACGTCCACTTTACAGATACGTGCCAGTATATCGGTTATCAATGCTTTGTCCACCGTCTGTTTTTCTGTATCTGTGGGGTGGATTTCACGATAAGCCCCGGCTTCGTCCACCAGGTCGATGGCCTTGTCGGGCAGAAAACGGTCGTTGATATACCGTGCGGCGGCTGTGACGGCATATCTTATCGCTCCTTCTTCATAAACCACTCCATGGAACGTTTCGTATTTTTCTTTCAATCCTTCCACTATGTGGATGGTTTCCTCGATGCCGGGTTCCTGTATGTCAATCTGCTGGAAACGCCGCACCAGCCCTTTGCTACGCGAAAAATAGCGGTTGAATTCTTCGTAAGTAGTGGAACCGATAAATCGGATCTCTCCTCCTTCCAAATAAGGCTTGAGCATATTGGAGGCATCCATCGAGCCGTCTCCCGTCCGTCCGGCACCTATCAGGTTATGTATTTCATCTATATATACGATGGCGTGTCCTTCTTTCCGTATTCCTTCCATAATGGCTTTCAGCCTTTTCTCGAACTCACCCCGGTATTGTGTGCCGGCCAATAAGTTGCCTAGGTCCAGTTCGTAGATACGATAGCCTGTGAGACGTTCGGGAACATTGCCCGCTTCTATGCGTGCGGCCAGTCCGTAGGCCAGTGCGGTTTTTCCCACTCCCGGTTCGCCTACGTGCAGGGGGTTGTTCTTTTCTTTGCGGCAGAGAACCTGAATGGTGCGTTCCAATTCCGCATCCCGGCCTATAAGCGGATTCCGGTCTTGCAGGCCTTCGTTGAGGCAGGTGACATAGTTGCGCCAAGGTTCGTTTTTCTCTTGCTCAGAGGAAGTTCCCTCTTGAGGCTGATTCATGCACTCGTAATTTGAAATGAGGGAGCTGAGAAACTCCGGCATGTCTTCGCCCACTGTTTCTTTTAGCAGATAGCCGGCCCATGAGTCTTCCAGTTGGAGCATTCCTTGTATCAGATGAGGAACATCCATCTCTTCTGCGCTTGAATGGCTGATTGTCATATAGGCATATTGCAGCAGATCGGAGAGTTGGCCTGAAATTTCCAATTCATATTCCATATCTTGAGGAACTCGTTCCACTTCTTTCGACAGATACTCGGAAACAGACCGGGACAGTTCTTCCGGGGTACAAAAACACTCTTCCAGTGCTTTTTGAAAAGGAACTTGTTCCAGCAATGCGCTCAATAAGTGCTCGGGCGTGATAAATTCATGCCGGTATTGCATAGCCCGGCTCTGTGCGGAGGCGAAAGCGTAGTTCACCGAATCGGTATTTGGTATATCCATATCTTAACTTTTGATTTTTTATTCTTCTTCCGGTGTAACCGTGAGTCGGAGAGGGAATCCCTCTTCACGGGCCATACGGGTGGCTTTTTGTACTTTCGACCGGGCGATATCATACGGATAGATGCCTACTACGGCCGATTCGCTTTTGTGTACCTGCATCATCAAAGCTTCTGCTTCCATCATTGATTTGAAAAAAACAGTCGTTAATACCTTTACAACAAACTCCATTGTAGTAAAGTCGTCATTGAAGATTGTAACTTTGAAGCGTCGCGGCTCGCGAAGGTCTATACGTTCTTTTTCTTTATAAGATGATTGTTGTTGTTCCATATTGGTAGTTGTCATACGTACTTATGGCACAAAGGTAGGGAAAGTATTGGAAAAGTAGGGTGGATATTGGCTATGATTTCGAATGAAAAATTGAGAGATAAGGTTGTTCGTATGGTTATAATGTGTACTTTTGTAATTCAGTAATAATGAAATCCTCTTAAGTATGAAAACACTAGTTCTTGCGTTGTTCATTTTTTTAGTGGCGTTTGGGTCTTGCGTATCCAATAAACATCCCCGGCCGTCAGCTGATTATGTCCAATGGGTGAATCCGTTTATCGGAACCGATTTTACCGGCAACACTTATCCGGGAGCGCAAGCGCCTTTCGGAATGGTGCAATTGAGTCCGGACAATGGCTTGCCTGGATGGGACCGTATTTCCGGTTATTTTTATCCGGACAGTACGATTGCCGGCTTCAGTCATACCCATTTGTCGGGAACGGGGGCCGGAGACTTGTATGATATTTCTTTCATGCCTGTCACTTTGCCTTATCAGGAAGCGGAAGCGCCGTTGGGCATTTATTCCAAGTTCTCTCATGCGGATGAGGAAGCTTCGGCCGGTTACTATCGCGTGTTGCTGAAAGATTATGATATCCATGTGGAACTGACTGCTACAGAGCGTTGCGGCATCCAGCGTTATACGTTTCCCAAAGGAGAGTCTGCTGTTTTTCTGAATCTGAAAAAAGCGATGAACTGGGACTTTACCAATGATTCTTATATTGAAGTGATTGACTCCTGTACTATCCAGGGATATCGTTTTTCTGAAGGATGGGCAAGAGACCAGCATGTGTATTTCCGCACCCGTTTCTCCAAGCCGTTTGCTTCGGTGGAGATGGATACTACTGCTGTTACTTTGAAAGGTAAGCGTGTGGGCACTGCTTATATCGCCCGCTTTAATTTTGAGACGGAAGAAGGAGAACAGATTGTCCTGAGTACGGCTCTTTCGGGAGTGAGTATGGAAGGTGCTGCTAAAAATATGGCAGCTGAGGCTCCGCACAATGATTTTGACAAGTACCTGGCTGAGATTAGGAACAATTGGAACCGCCAGTTGGGAAAGATAGAGATAACAGGTGACAACAAGGATGATAAGGTTAATTTCTATACCGCATTGTATCATACCATGATTGCCCCAACTATTTACAGTGATGTGGACGGGTCTTATTATGGTCCCGATAAGAAAATCCATCAGACGGATGGCTGGGTGAATTATGGAACCTTCTCATTGTGGGATACGTATCGTGCCGCACATCCGTTGTTCACTTATACGGAGCCTCGGCGTGTCAATGATATGGTGAAATCGTTTATTGCTTTTTATGAACAGAACGGACGTTTGCCGGTATGGAATTTCTGGGGAAGTGAGACGGATATGATGATTGGCTATCATGCTGTGCCTGTTATTGTCGATGCTTATTTGAAAGGTATTGGTGATTTTGATGCCGAGAAGGCATTGGAAGCTTGTGTGACTACTGCTAATTTGGATAATTATCGCGGTATTGGCCTGTATAAAAAGTTAGGATATATACCTTATAATATAAAGGATGAATATAATGCGGAAAATTGGTCGCTTTCTAAAACGTTGGAATATGCTTTTGATGATTATTGCATTGCCGAAATGGCCCGTAAAATGGGTAAGACCCAATTAGCGGACGAGTTTTACAAGCGTTCTCAAAATTATCGCAATGTGTTCAATCCGGCATCAAGCTTCATGCAACCGATAGATGATAAAGGAATATTCCAACCCGATTTCAATCCGGATGATTACACTGCCCATATTTGCGAAAGTAACGGCTGGCAGTATTTCTGGTCTGTACAGCAAGATATCAAGGGGTTGATCACTCTGGCCGGTGGCAAAGACCGTTTTGCGGAAAAACTGGATAGTATGTTTACGTATATTCCGGCCGGTAAGGACGATTTGCCTCTTTTCAGTACAGGCATGATTGGGCAGTATGCTCATGGCAATGAGCCTAGTCATCATGTCATTTACTTATATAATAAGGCACGCCAGCCTTGGAAGACTCAGAAGTATGCGGCACAGGTCATGCATGATCTCTACTTTAATGCCCCCGCCGGATTGTGTGGTAATGAAGATTGTGGACAGATGTCCGCCTGGTATGTATTCAGTGCTATGGGATTTTATCCTGTCAATCCGGTCAGTGGTGAATATGAGATTGGTACGCCGTTGTTCCCCGAAATGCAGATGCACTTGGATAATGGAAAGACTTTCACGGTATTGGCCTCAGGGGTAAGTCGCGAGAATATCTATATCCAGTCGGTAAAAGTGAACGGGCAGCCATACGATAAGAGCTATATCACACACAGACAAATCATGGACGGTGTTACTGTGGAATTTGAAATGGGGGCGGAACCGGCAGATATTTGGTATCGTTAAAATCATCTAATAAGATAATGGTATGAAACAGAATTTATGGGTAATTATTTGCTTGGCAATGGGTTTGCTGGGAGGGATGGGATGCACGTCGTCTGTTAATAAGACGACCGATTATGCAGCCTATGTGAATCCGTTCATCGGCACCGGTGGGCATGGACACACTCATCCCGGTGCCATGGTTCCTCATGGCATGATACAACCGGGTCCCGATACGCGTATTCACGGTTGGGACGCCTGCTCGGGTTATTATTATGAAGATACCAAGATAAACGGTTTTGCCCATACTCGTCTGAGTGGGACTGGATGCGCCGATTTTGGCGATTTCCTGCTGATGCCTACTGTAGGCGAGCAGCACATAGCCTATGTGGGGGAGAAAGAGGATAGCAATCATTGCGACTATGCTTCGGTATTCTCTCATGAACGGGAGCAAGCGGAACCGGGATATTATGCGGTCTTTTTGGATCGCTACAGGGTACGGGCCGAACTGACGGCTACTGAGCGCACCGCTCTCCACCGGTACACTTTCCCTGCCAGTGATAGATCGGGGTTCATACTCGATTTGGATTATGCCATCCAAGAACAAACCAACCAGCAGATGGAAGTGGAGGTGGTAAACGAAACCACTGTCCGCGCATACAAACGGAATGTGTGGTGGGCTTATAGGCAGGATCTTTATTTCTATGCTGAATTTTCCAAACCTTTCAGCTATGAAGTGAGCCGGGATACGGTGCGGGTGGGAACCAGAACGGAACCTCGGTGTAAATTGTTGCTGAACTTTTCCACTGCGGAAGGGGAGCAGGTATTGGTAAAAGCGGCCGTTTCATCCGTTGGCTATGAGGGTGCAGAGAAGAACCTGAAGGCGGAAATGCCGGCATGGGATTTTGAAGGAACACGCCAGGCGGCACGTCAAAAGTGGAATGATATTTTGAAGAAAATAGATATCCGGACGACAGATGCCGGGCAACGTACCATTTTCTATACGGGGCTTTATCATGCCCATTTCAGCCCGAACTTGTTCCAGGATGTGGACGGACGTTACTTGGGCATGGACTTGGAGGTGCATCAGGGGGATGTGAATGATCCCATGTACTCCATTTTTTCTCTGTGGGATACGTTCCGTGCGCTTCATCCGTTGGTGAGCATCATAGATCCACATCAGAATGAGGCATATATCCGTTCTTTAATCAGGAAAGGTACTGAGGGCGGGCTGGTGCCCAAGTGGGATTGCGTGGCGAACTATACCGGATGCATGATTGGGTATCACATCGCATCGTTGGTGGCAGATGCTTATACCAAAGGCTACCGGAACTTTGATGTGAAGGAGGCTTACAAGGCCTGCCTCCGTGTGGCTGAATATGACACGACGGGTATTGCTCCGGTAGTTCCCCGATGGCTCTATCCATATATCATGCCTGTGGCGCGTTATTACAAAAACGAGTGGGGGTATGTACCTTGTGATAAGGACAATGAAGCTGTGGCAAAGGCATTGGAATATGCTTACGATGATTGGTGCATATCCATATTAGCCGAAGCGCTGGGAGACACGGCGAATGCCGGAAAGTATGCCGGATTTGCTAAAGGATATGAAAACTATTTTGACCCGGAAACGCGTTTTATGCGTGGAAAAGATAGTGAAGGAAAGTGGCGTGTTCCCTTTGACCCACGTCGCTCTACTCACCGCGCCGATGATTATTGTGAGGGGAATGCCTACCAATGGAGTTGGTTCGTTCCGCATGACATAGAAGGATTGGCTGCATTGTTAGGAGGCGAGGAGGCGTTTGTCGGTAAACTGGACTCGCTGTTTATGGCATCTTCGGAAATGACAGGCGAGGAAGTTTCAGCCGATATCTCGGGGCTGATAGGCCAGTATGCGCATGGCAATGAACCCAGCCACCACATTACCCACATGTATAACTATGTAGGTCGTCCGTGGCGCACTCAGGAATTGGTGGACAGTGTGCTGCAAAACCTGTACTTCAACGCTCCCGATGGGTTGTCGGGTAACGAGGATTGTGGACAAATGTCTGCATGGTATATTTTGAATTCCATGGGCTTTTATCAGGTATGTCCCGGCAAACCGGTGTATTCTGTCGGCCGTCCGTTGTTTGATGAAGTGACGCTCCGATTGGCCGGAAACAAGACGTTTGTTATCCGTATTCATAATAACTCGAGAACAAATAAATACATCCAGGCGGTTCGGCTGAACGGAAAGCCGCTGGCAGTTCCTTTCTTCACACATGATGACTTGGTGTGCGGAGGAACAATGGAGATTACCATGAGTCCTGTGCCGACAGCATGGGGAACACGGAAGAGAAATTGAAGAATATAACTTAACCCAAATAACATTATCATGAAAAAATTATTTCTATCAGTCATGACTTTGTGCTGCACCCTGCTTGTGCAGGCAAAGGATTATGCGGATTATGTAAGTCCATTGGTGGGCACGCAGTCTTCCTTTGAACTTTCTACAGGAAACACCTATCCTGCTATAGCTCGCCCTTGGGGTATGAATTTTTGGACTCCCCAGACGGGAACAATGGGAGACGGATGGCAGTATGTGTATACGGCTACAAAAATCCGTGGTTTCAAACAAACCCACCAGCCCAGTCCGTGGATTAACGATTACGGTCAATTCGCCATCATGCCTGTTACCGGCAAACCGGAGTTTGAAGAAAGTAAACGGGCAAGCTGGTTTTCTCATAAAGGCGAGATCGCGAGACCTTATTATTATAAGGTTTACTTGGCAGAGCATGATGTGGTGACTGAAATGGTGCCTACCGAACGTGCCGCCATGTTCCGTTTCACGTTTCCCGAGAATGATTCATACGTAGTGGTAGATGCTTTTGACCGTGGTTCGTCCATTCGGGTGATTCCCGGCGAAAACAAGATTGTGGGCTATACTACCCGCAACAGTGGTGGCGTTCCTGCCAATTTCAAGAATTATTTCGTTATCGAGTTTGACAAGCCGTTTACTTATCAAGCTACTTTCTCTAATGACGTGAAGCCTGGCAAACCGGATGGAAAAGTTCCGGTAACATTGAAAGAAGGTAAGTTGGAGCAGACCGACTTCCATACTGGTGCCGTTATCGGTTTCAAGACCAGAAAAGGCGAAGTGGTGCATGCCCGTGTCGCTTCTTCTTTCATCAGCCCGGAGCAGGCCATGCTGAATCTGAAAGAACTGGGTGGCGACAGTTTCGATGTACTGGTGCAAAAAGGCAAGGATGCTTGGAATGAGGTATTAGGCAAAGTGGAAGTGGAAGGCGGCACATTGGACCAGTACCGTACTTTCTATTCTTGCTTGTACCGCTCGTTGCTGTTCCCGCGTAAATTCTATGAGTTGGACGCCAACGGACAACCTGTTCATTACAGTCCTTACAATGGCGAGACACTGCCGGGATATATGTATACCGATACCGGCTTCTGGGATACATTTCGTTGTCTGTTTCCTTTCCTGAACTTGATGTATCCTTCGGTGAACAAAGAGATACAAGAAGGCTTGGTCAATACCTATAAGGAAAGCGGTTTCTTCCCCGAATGGGCAAGCCCGGGGCACCGTGGCTGCATGGTTGGCAATAATTCGGCTTCTATCTTGGTAGATGCGTATCTGAAAGGGGTCCGTGTGGAAGATGTGGAAACTTTATATCAAGGATTGATTCATGGAACGGAAGCAGTGCATCCCAAAGTTTCTTCTACCGGACGTCTGGGATATGAGTATTATAATAAGCTGGGTTACGTGCCTTGCGATGTGAAGATTCATGAGAATGCTGCCCGTACACTGGAATATGCTTACGATGACTGGTGCATTTATCAGTTGGCAAAAGAACTGAAACGCCCGAAAAAAGAAATCAAGCTGTTCGAAAAACGCGCCATGAATTATCGCAACCTGTTCGATCCGGAAAGCAAGCTGATGCGTGGCAAGCGGCAGGATGGTAAGTTTGCTCCCAAGTTCTCACCATTGAAGTGGGGTGGTGACTTTACCGAAGGAAACAGTTGGCATTATTCCTGGTCCGTATTCCATGACCCTCAGGGTTTGATTGACTTGATGGGGGGGAAGGAAGTGTTTGTTTCCATGCTTGATTCGGTATTCTCTGTTCCCCCTGTGTTTGACGACAGCTATTATGGACAGGTGATTCATGAAATTCGCGAAATGACCGTTATGAATATGGGTAACTATGCACATGGCAACCAACCCATCCAGCATATGATTTATATGTACGATTATGCAGGCCAGCCATGGAAAGCGCAATATTGGTTGCGCGAAGTGATGAATCGCATGTACACCGACCGTCCTGATGGATATTGCGGTGACGAGGATAACGGTCAGACTTCGGCATGGTATGTGTTCTCGGCATTGGGCTTTTATCCGGTGTGCCCTGGTACGGACGAATACATTCTGGGTGCTCCGTTGTTCAAGAAGGCAACTCTGCACTTTGAGAACGGAAAGAACTTGGTGATAAACGCACCGGCTAACAGTGATGCCAACAGGTATGTGGACGAGATGCGTGTAAACGATATTCCGTATACAAAGAATTATCTGAAGCATAGCGAACTGTTGCAAGGAGGTACCATCGATTTCAAGATGGCCGACCGCCCGAACAAGCAGCGCGGCACGCAAGACAGTGACTTGCCTTATTCCTTTTCGACAGACAAGCTTGTGAAATAAAGGTAGATGCACAGAACAGATATGAAAAAGCAAATACTGTTTTTATTGGTAGCCGTCCTGTTGCTGGGCGGTTGTGCCGAAGGAAAGAAGATAGAGGTTCGTTGGGCCACTTTCAATATCCGTTATGACAATCCGCAAGACAGTTTGAACAACTGGCAATATCGTAAAGATCGGGTATTCCGGTTTATTAAAGATCGTGAACTGGATATTGTCGGCATGCAAGAAGTGTTGCACAACCAGTTTGAGGACCTTCGTGCAGGATTGCCCGAATATGATGGCATCGGCGTGGGGCGTGACGATGGAAAGACAGCGGGTGAGTACGCGCCCTTGTTCTATCGTAAAGACAAGTACGAGGTGCTGGATTCCAATACTTTCTGGCTGGCGGAGAATCCCGATAGTGTAGGAATGATGGGATGGGATGCAGTGTGCGTCCGTATCGCTACTTGGGCAAAGTTGAAGGACAAGGCTACCGGAAAGGTGTTTATGGCTGTCAATACACATTTTGATCATGTAGGTGAGGAGGCTCGGCGCCAAAGTGCCTTGCTCATCATCCGCAAGATAAAGGAAATCGTGGGCGATCGTCCGGCGGTAGTTACCGGCGACTTTAATGTGACCGACGCGAGCGATGCCTACCAAACCATTACCACCAACGAGTTTGTGTTGAAGGATGCTTACAAGACGGCTGCTGCTGTGAACGGTGTAGACTATACATTTCATGATTTCGCCCGCATCCCGTCTCGGGAATGTGAGAAGATTGATTTCGTTTTTGTCACCCCGCAGATTGTGGTGAAGAGTACTGAAATCCCTGCCGAGATGCCGGAAGCTTTGCTTTCCGACCATAATCCTCAGTTGGCGGAATTGGAATTTTGAAACACTTGCTCTGGGAACGTGCTTGGCGTAAATAACACGGGTAGAAACAAAATCAATTCGTGTTATTTGCGCCATTTGTGTTTTTATGCAATTTTCTTCTTTCTGATAAGTGTAATACATTATTAAAAAGTCTTATATTTGTACCTGCTATTTAAAAAAGACGTTATATCCTGATAAATATGAAAAAGCACCTTCTCTGTATACTGATATGTTTGGCATCCGGCATGGTTCATAAAGCGTATTCACAAGGATTGCAGTTTTATGGAAATGAAAAGCGGATTGCCGAACGTTCTTCTTTTCAAGTATTCACTAAGGAGTATATTCCGGTTGCTATCGGTAGGTTCACTATTTCTTTCGAATATGCCATACACAATGATAAAAGTCCCGGATATATTCTTTATCTGAAGAATGCGGATGGAGAAGAAGCTTTTAATCTGACCTATGTATACGAAAATTCGAAAGGGAGTTTCATGTTTGCCCAAGATGGGAAACAAATCTATTATACCGCAGAGTATGATAACAGCAATCTACATGGCAAATGGATGCCTGCCTCGCTGGACATGGATATCGCTAACAACAGGGCAGAGATCATCATCGGAAACAGTAAGGCCGTACTGAACGATATCGGGTTGAAGGGGAAGCGCTTCACTCCCCAGCTTTTCTTTGGAATGTGTAACCACATATTGGAAACCGCCTCTTTCTCTATCCGGAACCTCGTTGTGAGTAATGGCGAGGAAACATGGAATTTTCCTTTGAATGAGAGCCAGGGCGAAGAAGTGCACGATAGCAAAGGCAATCTTGTGGGACAGATAACCAATCCTGTCTGGCTCATCAATTATTCTTATTACTGGAAACCCTTGTTACAACATTCTTCCCTTACTCCGTCCGGCTTTGCGTTTGCTCCCTTGCAACAACGGTTTTATATCTATAACCGTGATTCGGTCATGAACTACAACATTTATGATCATACATTGGAGCATCGTTCTTATGCGCCGAAAGGCAAGCAACTTCCCATTCGTTTGGGCATGAATTTCATGGATGAATCAAAAGGTGTGATTTACCCCTATGAAATGAACTGGAAGGAAACTTATGTAGCGGAAATGCATCCGGAAACCGGAAATTGGAAGACCGTTAACCGGGACGCTGTTTCTTTGCAATTGCATCATCATTGTGGATTGCATATTCCCCAAAAGCAGCAGTTCCTCTTTTTCGGAGGTTACGGTAATCGTCAGTATTACAATACTTTCCTGACTTATGATTTAGCTCAAAATAGTTGGGATACACTGCACTTTGCTGGTGATGTCATTTCTCCCCGGTTCTTTGCCGGTGCGGCTATGACACCGGATGGCAAATATGCTTATATCTATGGTGGTAAGGGCAATGAAGTCGGTGACCAGAATGTGGGCATCCAATATTATTATGATTGTTATCGGTTGGATTTTGAAAATAATCGGATCAAAAAATTATGGGAGCATGAAGAGCCTTCATTTAAACAGGTACCGGCAAGAAACATGATACTTTCGGAAGATGGAAACTATCTTTATTTGTTGGCTTATCCCGAATATAAGCCGCAAACCTTTCTCCAATTATATCGCTTGTCTCTTGCAGACGGAAGTTATGAGGCATTGGGAGACAGCATTCCTATGACTTCGGAAGAGATTGCGACTAATGCCAATCTTTATTTTAATCCGGTACTTGATGAGTTTTATTGTGTGATCCAAGAATTTGAAAAATATGGTCAGTCTGCTACACGCGTTTATTCATTGTCCAATCCGCCTGTTTCGTTGGCAGAAGTCAAATACTATGATAAACGGCAGGAGTTACCTTCCCCAAATACTTTCTTATGGTTTTATGTCTTTGCCGCTGCATTGCTGGTAGTTGCCTCCGGTGGGATATTTATCATGATAAGGCGCAGAAAAAGATTGTCTAACATGCCCCAGCCTGTGGATGGTCTTCCATCGGTTATGTGCGGGGAAGTGAAAAGTGAAAAAGTAGAAAGTACGGTTCCTGAAGAGTTTCCTTTGCCCGATGTGACAATCATTGTCAAAAAGAATAGTGTTTCGCTTTTCGGCACTTTTACTGTAATAGATAGGAACGGGCGAGACATAACCTATATGTTCAGTCCTAAAATAAGACATTTGTTTTTGTATATTCTGATAAACAGCATCACTCGTGATGGTGTATTGTCTGCCGACCTGAACAGTTTGTTCTGGCCTGATAAGCCGGATGATAAAATAAAGAATTTGAAGAACGTAACGATGAATCATCTCCGTAAGACACTGCAAGAGTTGGACGGCATAGAATTGACTCACCAAAAAGGTTATTTCAAGTTACTGCTTGGAGAGGAGTGTTATTGTGATTACCAGCGTTTTTTTGTACTGACCGGAGGAATGAAGAGAATTCCATCGGTGGAAAGTGAGGTCAAGGAATTATATGGCATATTCGCTCAAGGCAAGTTACTGCACACGATGGATAACAGTTTGTTTGACTATGTGAAGCAGCAGACGGAGACATTTGCTATCCAGTTGTTGTCTGAGCAGATACATTTCCTCTATAAGAGCGGCAAGGACCAGGCTACGATTTATACTTGCAATACGTTACTTTCCATAGATCCCTTGTCAGATACAGCCATCGCTTACATCGTGTGTACGTATCGGCGGCAGAACAAATTGGATAAAGCTTTGCAATGTTATACAGCTTTCTGTAAGGAATATCGCCAAGTCATGGGTGAAAATTATCCTGTTGTTTTGGAAGAACTTGATATAGAACATATAAGACTCTAATAAAGGCAGGTATGAAAGACATTACGGAGGGGGATCTCACAGTCTGTTCATACCTGCCTGCCTGTTACTGAAAACAATCTGATTGAAACTTAATCAGCAGTATGAATAATAGTGTCAATGTTCTTTGCTCATCAGAATAAATTAAGTTCACTGACTGTCACATGAGGGCCTCCGTTGACAGAAGTGATAGTCACTTTGACAAAACTGCCCGTCACAGCCTCGGGCAAGAAGGAACGGAACTCACCTTTGGCGGGAATATCCTTAAATTCGCCTGCATTTTTCCACTCCTCCCCGTTGTCGCTGACTTCTAATGTCATGGTCTTTGGGCCGTCATAACCTTCTTCGCGGGCACGGATGGCAATACCTTGTATGTTGGTTTGGGTACCTAGGTCAAGGATAATCCAATGAGGAGGTTGCGGATGGCTGGTTGACCAGTCGGTTCCCCAAAAGGTGTTCAGGTCACCATCTATACAGGCTTCTTTCAATCCGCTGTGCCCCCAGTCGCCTTCGCGCGGTTCCTCGGATGAGGCATTCAGCACAGTCCATGTGGAACGGTCTAGCAATTCCATGCTGCTAGCGTCTATGCTACCTCTGTAAAGGAAGTACATCGTTTGGCAGCATTCATCCGTAGCCATACCTTCGGCTGAAACAATGCTTATGGGCAACAAATATTCTACAAATTGTTCTACATTACCTTTGGCATGGAGTGCGATGGTAATGGGATCGGATTCTATGGAACCAGCCTTAATCATGGTGGTGGCACTTACTGTATAGGCATTTTCAGGCAACACGGCGTAGTCTGTTCCTTTAGCGGCGTTGTATTCTGCTACTTTGTCAGGGGTGGCAGCCACATGTACGGTAACGTCAGTGGACGCACCTTCCGGATTCTGGTTGGGATAGCTGTTAGGAGTTACTTTTACGGTGAATGTTTCTACATGTGGTTCGTCTTCTATGTAATAATTCACTTTTACCAATGTCCCGGCATTAGGTATGTATACAGTATGAGTTCCGTCATTGTCGTTGCAGGCCGGTAATGCCAGCAAAAGTGTGCCCAGCAGGCAACCGCTTATTGTTTGGAGTATGTTTTGTTTCATTTGTTAGTTTCGTTTATCAAGGTTTATATTATTCCCATCCTGGATTATTGGGCAGGAGGTTGGGATTCATGGTAGTCTGTTCTAAGGGCAATGGATGCAGATAGAGTTTATCGTCCCAAGTCCTGTTAGTTTTTCCGGGATAAATCACCATGTATCCTTCTTCATTTAGGGTGCGGCTAAAGTCACCGTATGCTTCCTTCATTTCATCGGACACTTTCATACCCAGCATCGTTTTGGGATTTTCCAGCAGTCGTCCGGCTTTCCAACGTACAATATCGTCCCAACGGAACCCTTCTCCCAGTAATTCTACAGCACGCTCACGACGGATTTCATAAAGAAGGGGCGTCAGTTTATAGCCATAGTCGGGCCAGTTTGGGTCTTCAAACCCTACATTTTCCATTAGATGAGGCATTCCGACACGGTTACGTAATTGGTTGATGGTGGCATCCAGTATTGTTTGGTTGCATTCACCCAATTCGGCTTTGGCTTCTGCATAATTCAACAATACTTCTGCATATCGGAAGATAAAAACATCCAGTGTGGACAGCCCGATGTTCCATTGTGCCGGGTCGGGTGAATGATATTTCATAACGTGATATCCTGTAGTACAATATTTTGTATCCAATGAGGGCAATGCATTGAATGAAGGGCTACCGTCACCTTGTAGTTTGAAAGGCAGACTGGGATTGTCAATACTTTGGGCCAGGCGCGGGTCACGTTTTGCCAATTCTTCGGCAGGCATAGCTGCTTCACTACCATACGTTGGGCTGACAGCGGTAGGCAGACCGTCGGCACATAGATATTGTTCGAACATGGCGCGGCTCATCCCTGTATACGATTCTTCCAGTTGGCGGGTATTGTTATGCATCAACAGTTTGGCTTCATATACACGAGGCATGATGCACTCGCTGTTGTTGGAAAGATCTTCTTGAATGAACAGGTTATAGTAGTCGGTCTCGGGTTTTTCATTACTCCATATCTCATATTTGCCGCTGCTGATGATTTGTTCGGCAGCATCGGCGGCTTCTTGATACAGTGGTTCATACTCTCCCAATCCATGATATTTGCGGAAAGAAGCTTCATAAAGACATGCTCTTGATTTGAAGGCAAGAGCCGCTGCCTTGTGCAAACGTCCTGCTGCTACAGAAGTGGATTCCTGTAAATGCTCGATAGAGAAATCGAGGTCTTCCAAAATATGCTGGAAGACAATCTGTCGGCTGTCGCGTCCTTTGTATAGTTCTTCCGAGTCGATGTTCAACTCTGTTTCATACCAAGGAACATCGCCGAAGCGTCTGATTTTGTAGAAATATTCCCAAGCACGGAAGAAACGTACTACCGCCACTTGGCGGTTGATATTTTCTTCACTTCCTAGCACGTTGGGGTAGCGTTTCATGAAGTAATTGGCAGAACGGATATTCCCCCAGTCTCCGCTGCTCCATCCACCACCGGAGGTAGGGATGGTTTCTTGGTTGAATAGCCATGTATTGGGCTTTTCGTTTACATAGCAGTCCGACTGGTCATCAGCTCCGGGCCCTTGTGCACCTGGCAGGATGCCATAAAATCCGTTGGCGAAGAGTTCAAGGTCTTGTTCGTTCTTCCAAAAGTTTTCGTCTGAAACGGAGTCTTCGGGGTATAAATCCAGCAGATCCGAGCACGAAGCAAATGTCGTGGCACACATTAATGCCGCAATTTTCAATATATTTTTTGTTTTCATAAGTAGGATGCGTTTAAAGGGTGATATTCAAGCCGAATGAAATTGATTTCTGCAATGGATAGGAACTGATGCTGACTGTTTCCGGATCGTAGATGTCGAAGAGGTGGTCGAAAGTCAAGAGGTTCTGTCCGCTCATGTATATGCGAACATTGTCTATCTTCCATTTTTCCAGCAAAGATTTGGGCAATGTATAGCCTATCGTCAGGTTTTTCAGACGAAGGTAGGAGGCATCTTGCAAATAACGTGTCTGCGTTTGACGGTTTCCTGTCACATTGTCGTAAGTGGAACGGGGAAAATAAGCATTCCGATTCTCTTCCGTCCAGCAGTCCAGCGTATGCAAGAAAGGTACATGCCATTCGTTGCCGAATCCCCAGAATTGATTTCCTCCTAGTTCCACGTCCTTCTTGCCTACTCCTTGGAAAAAGATGCTTAAATCAAAACCTTTCCATTGTGCGTCTGCTTTGATACCATAACAGTAACGTGGTTCGCTGTTACCGATGATTTTGCGGTCGCCTGGATCGTCTACTGTGTTTTTGCCGTAAGATATTTTGTCATCACCATCCAAATTCTTGTATTTTACATCACCAGGATACCACTCGCCACCATAAATTTCCGATTGGCTGACGTGGTTGGCCACTTCTTCTTCGCTTTGAAAGATGCCTTCGGTCACGAATCCCCATATTTCACCCCATTGTTTGCCTGCATAGTGCTTTGACAGAAGTTTTTCCGGATTGTTGAATTTGGTGATTTCAGCCTTATAGTCTGACAATACTAAACTTACATCATACGAGAAATCATTTTTCAACCGGTCTCTCCAGCCGATATTCAGTTCCCAACCAGTGGTTTTCAGGTCGGCTGTGTTTGCTTGTGGTGCACCTGTACCCAATACGGCAGGCAGAGGGATACCGTCTGTAACCATATCGTATGTCATACGGCGATACCAGTCGAATGTACCATACAGTCGGTTGTTCAGGGCTACCCAATCCAATCCGAAATCTATCTGGCGGACAGTTTCCCAAGTCAGTATTGGGCTGACAATGCCTCCGGGGCTGACACTAGCTATTTTCTTTCCATCTACCAAATAACCCATTTCACCGTTGGCTCCCATGGTAGATATGTAAGGATAATCACCACCTACCGATTGGTTTCCCAACGAACCGTAGGAGGCACGGAACTTCAGTTCGTCCACATATTTTCCGGCATTAGCAAAAAACGCTTCGTTGGAGATGCGCCATGCTGCCGAGAAAGAGGGAAAGAAAGCAAATCGGTTATCTTTGGGGAACTTGGACGAACCGTCATAACGTCCGTTCAGTTCCAACAGGTAACGGTCATCGTAGTTGTAGTTGAGGCGTGCGAAGTATCCCATCGTGGCCCAGGCATGCTCACCGCTTCCGTTGTATTTCTCACCGTATGCCATTCCCAACGAGGCAATGTCCTGGCTGATCAGGTTTTGGCGTTCGGCATCAAACCAGCGATAGTCTTTGCGCTCATAGTTATAACCTGCCAGTAGCTTGATGCCATGCTTCCCGAAGTTGTGTTCATAATCCGTATAGGCGTTGAAAACTTGATAATAATCATCATCCGAAGTAAACTTCACCGAGCTGGGCGTGATGTGTGGGAAAATAGTGGTCACTTCCGGATTGGCATAATGCTCCACAATCTCTTTGCCATGATATTTTTTATGGCGTATGTACATATTGTATGTATAATCAGCATGAATGTTCCATCCTTTCAACGGATTAATTTTTATGCTTCCGGTTAGCCAAAGGTCATTCTCTTTGTGTACGCGGCTGCCCGAGATAGCTTGTGTGGCTACCATGTTAGTCCAGCTTCCTTGTCCGGAATAGTTGCCGTCCGGATGGTATACCGGCATGAAAGGACGAAGGTCGGCTCCATAGAAAGCTGCTTCCATGTCGTTGCTGTTGGTGCCGAAAGGAGTGTCGTGTTTGGTATTGTTATAGTTGATTTTCATACCTATTTGTAACCACTTTCTTATTTCCGTATTCACATTCAGCGATGCATTGACACGGCGATAGTTATCATCGTAGTGTTTCAATTGTCCTTCTTGATCCATAAATCCCAATGAACCGTAATAAGAAGTTTTTCCCGTACCTCCGTTGATGGAGAGTGTATATTGTTGAGTTAGGGTATGTTTTTTGCGTGTCTCTTCTATCCAGTCTGTATTGCCGCAATATAAATATTTGTTAGGATTAGATGGGTCAATAAATACTGGCAGATTATGTTTAGGGTCGGTGTAATACGCGTAAATATGTTCCATATAATTACGGTCATAGTAGTCACCTCCTCCCGAGTTGCGGTTGGTCATGTTGTGGAAATTGGCAAAAGTCCATGAATCCATGTATTCAGGTATCCTTGTGGGACTATTTGATGACCAGTTTCCTGATAGAGATATCTTGGCTCTTTGATCTTTCCCTTTTTTAGTTGTGATAAGTACTACACCATAAGCTGCCTGAGTTCCGTAGATGGAAGCGGAGGCTGCATCTTTCAATACAGATACACTTTCCACATCGGCGGGGTTGACCAAGTTGGGGTCCATCTGTACGCCATCGACCAGTACCAAGGGACCGGCTGAATTGATAGAAGTGGTTCCACGCACATTAAATCCATATCCTTTGCCGGGTGAACCGTTGCTTGCCGAGATATTCAGGTTGCCAATCATACCTTGTAACCCTTGGCTCAAGTTGGTGATGGGACGGCTTTCCAGCGCATCGGACGAAACGCTTGCTACAGCCCCGGTGAGGTTGACTTTTTTTTGCGTTCCATATCCTACCACCACTACTTCATCCAAGGTTTTGCTGTCTTCTTCCAATACAATCACTAACTCATTGGAGTTGTTTGCTACCACAGTTTTGGTGATATATCCTATAAAAGAGATTTCCAGTTTGTCTCCTTTGTTGGCTGTTATCGTAAACTGTCCGTCGAAATCTGTTACTGCTCCTTGCTCTTTGCCAAGAATTCGTATGGCAGCACCGGGCAGACTTTCACCACTTTTATCTACTACTTTACCTTTTATCGATATGTCTTGCCACACAATATTGACTTTGTCTGATGCTAAAGTAGCATTTTTTGTAGCAAGACAGGGCGGTAATCCCGTGCTCATAAGGAGGACTGCAAGTCCGGAAGATTGGGCTATCTTCTCTATCACTCTGATTTTTTTCATAACTACTTAAAGGTTTTTAATTTTAGTATTATTAAATTTAGATATGGGGAAGCAGGTAAGTCTGTGCCCCGTGTAAGGTTCCGAAACTGTTACAAAATTATTTTATACGCGTTAAAAATTTGATTAAGTAGTGGTTAATAAATTGATTAATCTTGCCTTTTTTTTATTAATACACTTGGCAGGTTCCTTTTTATAGGTGTGGATTTGTAAGACTGGAAAATTCTGAGATGATGGTTGATGCTATATCTATGAATAGCGTATGGGAAAATGTCGGTTAATAAAGAATTTACGCAATTAACCCTTCTGTTAACCTTAGTTTAATCTGATTGCTAATAACTTTTCTTTAGTTTTGCCAATGGTTCTGAGACGCACATGCATTATCTTAATATAAAAAAATAAAACCATGAAAATGAAAAAAATCTTTCTTGCTACTGCACTTGCTGCTACCGGTATTATGCCGATAAGCGCACAAAAAGCTCCGGCTCCCTATGGACTCATCCCTAGCCAACGACAAATAGAATGGTACAACCGTGAAATGATAGCTTTCTTTCATTTTGGTATCAATACCTTTGAAGACTTTGTCAATGAAGGAGACGGAAAGGCTCCTACCGCCATATTTAATCCTACTGCTCTGGATTGCGGACAGTGGATGCAAACCTTGAAGTCGGCAGGCATTCCGTCGGCTATTCTTACAGCCAAACATGCTGACGGTTTCTGCCTTTGGCCTAGTCAGTATACCGATTATTGTGTAAAGAACGCCACATGGAAGGGGGGGAAAGGCGACGTAGTGCGCGAGTTTGTGGATGCCTGCGAAGAATATGGTATCAAAGCCGGTATCTACCTAGGACCGCACGACCGTCACGAACACTTGCGTCCGGACTATACTACCGAGAAGTATAAATATTACTATGCTGCTCAGTTGGAAGAACTGATGAGCGACTATGGTAAAGTATGGGAAACCTGGTGGGACGGTGCCGGAGCCGACGAACTCACCACTCCGCTTTATACCCATTGGCATAAGATTGTACGTGAAAAACAACCCGATTGTGTTATTTTCGGTACCAAAAATTCTTACCCCTTTGCCGATGTACGCTGGATGGGCAATGAAGCCGGACAGGCAGGAGATCCTTGTTGGGCAACTACAGACTCTGTTGCCATTCGCGATGAAGCGGACTATTACCAAGCTCTGAACGAAGGTATTTACGAAGGAAATGCGTATGTGCCCGCCGAAACAGATGTGTCCATACGTCCCAGTTGGTTTTATCATGAGGAAGAGGATATCCGTGTAAAGACAGTCAAGGAGTTATGGGATATCTATTGTACATCAGTAGGGCACAACAGCGTGTTGCTGCTTAATCTGCCGCCTGATCGCAGGGGACTGCTTCATTCGAAAGATTCACTACACGTCACTTTGTTGAATCAGGGAATTCGCGAAACATTCGGAAACAATCTGTTGGCAGGCAGTCGGGTCAGTGCGACCAATAATCGCGG
Source organism: Bacteroidaceae bacterium (assembly GCA_011959205.1). Classification (GTDB taxonomy): domain Bacteria; phylum Bacteroidota; class Bacteroidia; order Bacteroidales; family Bacteroidaceae; genus Phocaeicola. Next base: position 35,544 of record BLLV01000255.1, on the reverse strand, counting down.
CGGTAACTTCGATGCCAAATATTTGATAGATAATAATAAGCAGACTTATTATGCCGGACGTGACGGAAATGTGAAAAGCGACATTACTTTCACCCTGTCCCGTACTGCCACTTTCGATTGCCTTATGGCAGAAGAGGTCATAGAACTGGGGCACCGCACTTCACGTTGGAGTGTAGAATACTCCAATAATGGTAAAGACTGGACAGCCATTCCGGAAGCTACAGGCAAACAAGGTATCGGTTACAAATGGATCGTACGGTTTGCTCCGGTGACGGCCAAGTATGTCCGTCTGCGCATTGAAGAAGGACGTGCCTGTCCTGCCATCCATAGCTTTGGAGTATATAAACAATCGGAAATCCTTAAATAATCATATTTACCATGTATAAGCTGAAAAGTATTCTACTGCTCTGCCTTTTGGCCTTTCACTTGCCTGAGGGGTTGGCACAGGGCATAGATCCCGAACAAGTTTACGAATTGCACACGTTGAGTGGTCTTGCTATAGACAACCAAGAGAGTGTGGATGCCGGTTCGAAAATATTTATTGCTAAGCGTGTTCTTGGGAAAGAGTCGCAAGTATGGCAATTCCTGCCTGTGAGGGATAATATCTATTGCATTGTCAGCCCCCTGTCGCAGCAAGCCATAGACAACAGTGGAAATGGTGCGTCCGAATGCAATGTCATTCAGTGGAGTTGTGACAGTAACAATCCCAACCAACAATGGAGAGCTGAACGGCAGTCCGACGGAAGCTATACCTTTACCAGTGTGGCAAGCGGTTACGAATTGGGATTTCCGGATGCAGGACTCGTGGGAGAACCTCTTTTCCAATTGAAACCTGGAGACCGTCCTGCCAGCCGTCAATGGAAACTGGTGAAATCGGATACCAAAGTCAAGGTAGAGCCTCTCAAAAAACAGAGTAAGAACGATTGGGAAAACCAACATATCTTTGCTATCAATAAAGAAGACGGACATGCCACTTTCATTCCTTTTGCCGATATGGATGAAATGAAAGCCGATCCTGCTTACCGTCGCCCTTGGGAGCGCACCCGCTCCAGCCGTTATCTTTTGCTGAACGGTAACTGGAAGTTCCACTGGGTGAAGCAACCCGAAGACCGTCCGAAAGATTTTTATAAAACCAACTATGATGTATCGGCATGGGCTGAAATTCCCGTTCCCTCCAACTGGGAAATGCATGGTTACGGAACTCCTATTTATACCAATATCACTTATCCTTTCCGCAATAACCCGCCTTTCATACAGGGACAACGCGGTTATACGGTGGAGAAAGAACCTAATGCCGTAGGATCTTATCGTCATGAATTTACCTTGCCTGCCGACTGGTCGGACAAGGAGGTATTCATTCATTTTGATGGAGTGTACAGTGCTATGTATTTGTGGATCAATGGAAAAAAAGTGGGATATAGCCAGGGAGCAAATAACGATGCCCGGTTTGATATCACTCGCTATGTACGCCAGGGTAAGAACCAGCTGGCAGTAGAGGTTTATCGTTGGTCGGATGGCAGCTATCTGGAAGATCAGGATATGTTTCGTTTGAGTGGAATTCATCGTGATGTCTATCTGGTAGCCAGCCCCAAAGTACAATTACGTGACCTGCATCTGACTTCTGTTCTCAGCCCTCGTTATGATAAGGCGGAACTGCACGTGAAAAGCAAAATCAAAAATCATGGAAAAGCCGTCGGTAATGCGTCCGTGCGTATCTCTTTGCTTGATGAGAAAGGAAAGAACCTGAAACAGTTCACTACGGAAACCGGTGCTTTGGCAGCCGGAAAAGAGATCGTTGTGTATAGTAAAGGAACGATTCGTGATCCTCAACTATGGAGTGCAGAGACTCCTTATCTGTACACGGTTAATGTAGAGTTGCTCAACGAGCGTGGGGAGGTAACCGAAGCTACTACTCAACAATATGGATTCAGACAGATCGAAATCATTCGTAACAAGGTATATATTAACGGTATGCTTACCTTGTTCAAAGGAGCCAACCGTCACGACACGCATCCACAGTATGGCAAGGCGATTCCAGTAGAAAGTATGATTGAAGATATCCTCTTGTTCAAGCGTCATAACCTCAATACTATCCGCACAAGCCATTATCCGAATGACCCTAAGATGTATGGACTGTTCGATTATTATGGTCTTTACGTCATGGATGAAGCCGACCAGGAATGCCACGGCAATATGTCGCTCACCGACAACCCCTCGTGGGAAGCTGCATTCGTTGACCGGATGGTACGCATGGTAGAGCGCGACAAGAACCATCCCTCTGTCATCTTTTGGTCATTGGGAAATGAGTCGGGCGGCGGTTGTAATGCTGTGGCTGAATATAAGGCTGCCAAAGCCATTGACGACCGTCCTATCCATTATGAAGGAATGAATGACATAGCGGATATAGACTCACGCATGTATCCTTCTATTGAAAGCATGGTGGCACAAGACAAGGAGCCGCGCCACAAGCCCTACTTTTTGTGCGAATATGCGCATGCCATGGGCAACGCCGTGGGTAACTTGGAAGAATATTGGAACTATATCGAATATCATTCCAATCGGATGATAGGCGGTTGTATTTGGGACTGGGCTGATCAGGCTCTGAACAAACCTGGTGAACCGCATGATCGTCATTACTTTGGTGGAAGCTTTGGGGATACCCCCAACGACAATGACTTCTGTTGCAACGGACTTGTCACCGCCGACCGACGCGTCACGCCCAAACTGCAAGAGGTGAAAAAAGTGTATCAGTATATCTCTTTCAAGATGAATGACAAAAACAGCGTTGAGTTGCATAACCGCTATACGGTCCATAATATGACGCATTTTAACCTGCATTATACCCTCACGAAGGATGGCAAAGTTATTAAGGAGGAGGAATTCGGTATGCCGGATGGGAAGCCGGGTGAACGCCGTACTATCCATGTTCCGGTGGAACGCTATCTGACCGATCCGGATGCGGCATATTTCATTAATTTTGAAGTGAAATTGAAACAAGATTGTGTATGGGCATCTGCAGGTCATGTGGTAGCAACCGAACAGTTTGTTTTGCAAGAAAAAGAAAATAAGCCGGTCGAAATTACCGGCGATACACCAGGCAACGAGCCTCTGAAGGTTTATGAAGAGGAGCGACGCTACCTGCGTATGGAAAACAACACCTGCAAAGTGGCTTTTGATATGGCTACCGGACAGTTGATAGCTCTTAACTATAACGGCATGGAAGTATTGCACCGTCAACAAGGACCAATATTCAATGGCTATCGTGCCATCAACAACGATCCTCGTAATTGGACCGATACGCAAACTTTGCTCCGAGACTTCTCATGGACGCAGTCCGCAGACCGCAAATCGGTGAAAGTGACTGTTTCCTTGGATGCCCTGACAGGTAAGACAACAGTGGCTCATACCTTGGTTTATACTGTTTATGGCAATGGAGCCTTGGATGTGGAAGCCGATTTTCAGACAGATGCCGACTTCAACCTGCCTCGTCTGGCTTTGCAAGCGAGTCTGAATCCGGAACTTGATGCCGTTACTTGGTTCGGGCGCGGTCCTATCGAAAACTATCAGGATCGCAAGAATGCCGCTTATGTAGGGTTGTATACCTCTACAGTAGAAGGGATGCGCGAGCACTATACACGTGCACAAACTATGGGCGGACGGTGCGACGCGCGTTGGCTGACACTGACCGGTGCCAACGGAAAGGGTATCAAAATCACTGCAGTGGGCACCATTGATTTCTCCGCCTTACACTACACCGACCGCGAATTGTGGCAGGTGAAATATAATCATGATCTGGCACATATCCGTCGTGCCGAAGTTGTACTGAACCTCGATTGCCGTCAGCGGGGACTGGGCAATGCCAGTTGTGGCCCCGGTCCGCGTCCGCAATATGAGATAAGAAAAGACACGGCGTATCGTTATGCGTTCCGCCTAGAACCGGTAGATTAAGGATTTCTTCCGTACTCTCTTCGGTATAAAAAGGTCAGGCTGTTTACCTTGGTATGTTGGAATGTTTTTAATGGCATTTCAAGAAAACAAAGTGGACAGCCTTCTATATTTTTCAGGCAAAACATAAATTCTTTGCAAAAACTATCCGTCATATAAAAAAACTCCGTAAATTCAACCTCTGAAAGCATCATGCCGGTCGTTTTATCCGGGTACGTGAAATAAAAAGAATTTATTAACCTGACAATTAAGGAGTATATGAGTGAATTGAAGATTGTGGGCAGCCCGTTGCCCAACATGCCGTGGGAGGAACGTCCCGCAGGATGTAAAAATGTGATGTGGAGATACAGTGCGAATCCGGTTATTCCCCGTGATTTGCTTCCAGCATCCAATAGTATATTCAATAGTGCGGTAGTGCCTTTCGGTGAAGGTTATGCCGGAGTGTTCCGTTGTGACGATACGAACCGCCGTATGGCGCTTCATGTGGGATTCAGCAAGGATGCCGTTCATTGGAACATCCAACCGGAGAAATTGCAGTTCCAATGTGATATTCCCGAGATAGGTGAGTGGGTGTATGGTTATGACCCGCGCGTCTGCCTTATGGATGGCCGTTACTATGTGACCTGGTGTAACGGATATAAGGGTCAACCCACTATCGGCGTGGCATGGACTACGGATTTCAAGACTTTCCATCAGGTGGAGAATGCTTTCCTGCCTTTCAACCGCAATGGTGTATTGTTTCCTCGAAAGATTAATGGTAATTTTGCCATGTTGAGTCGTCCCAGTGATAACGGGCATACTCCTTTCGGAGATATTTATTATAGCGAGTCGCCCGATTTGGAATTTTGGGGGCGTCATCGTCATGTCATGTCGCCTGCACCTTTTGAAGTAAGTGCATGGCAGTGTCTGAAGATTGGTGCCGGTCCTATTCCCATCGAGACCAGTGAGGGCTGGTTGTTGTTCTATCACGGTGTGCTTCGTTCCTGCAACGGTTATGTCTATGCTTTCGGTTCGGCATTGCTTGACTTAGACGAGCCTTGGAAGGTGAAATTCCGTTCGGGACCTTATCTCATCTCTCCGCGTGAGTCTTACGAATGTATGGGTGATGTGCCCAATGTATGCTTCCCTTGTGCGGCTTTGCATGACCCCGGAACGGGACGGGTGGCCGTTTATTATGGTTGTGCCGATACAGTGACCGGTCTGGCATTCGGTTATATTCCGGAGATTATTGAATTTACCAAACGCAATTCGATTATCTGAATGTGGACTTAAATTCAAGAGGAAGAGATTCTGAAAAAAGTAACCTATCTTCGCGAGCCAAGTAAGCGACTTGGTTTGTCGGCGAAGATAAGTTACTTTTCCATTCCTTTCTTGTTTTTTATCAAATCCTTCACGCAGAAACGCTCGATACTGATATCCGGATGGCTTGTTTTGATATAGATGTACTGTTCATCTTCCGACAGGCATAAGGTATTGCACGGATTCTTGAGCGTGTATTTTCCCACAATGCTTCCATTCGGTTTCAGAATGACAAGTGTTTTGGGTTCTATGGCATAGATGCTTCGTTCTTCAAACATTTTTCCACAAGGTATTCCGCTATATAAAGCAAAGATGTATTTCTTTCCTGCCACCACGTCCGAAAAGCCGTGAAGGTTACTTTTTCCTTGGAATTTTATTTCTCCATTAGAGATGCGGTAGCTGGGAGGCGAATAGTGGTGTTCCCATACTTTGGATACCTCTCCGTTGTCTGAAATCTTGTAGTTTGCCATATATCCGAATCTTTTGGCAGCATAGTAGATATGGTTCCCATGAGCACGGAGAGGTCCTTCGAATGGGGGGAGAAAGAAGAAAGAAGAAGGTGTGTCCGTTATGGGGAAGTCGCCAAAGTCTTTGATGTGCCTCAGGTTTCTGTCGTAGAGCGAGAAAAGGCAGTGTGTATGGATTAGGTTGAGGCCTACATAATATCCATTACTCAGCCTTTGTATGCCAGCGAATGTAGATTTGACCTGTTCAACCGGATCGTTCCTTTCCACCGATATGGATTTGACGAAGTTGTATCGGATTTTGTGATTGTCTATATGGAGAGCATACACATTGATTTTGTGGCTTTCATCGAACATATAAATGGTATCTCCCCGTTCTGACCGCCCGGCATAAATGGGGAAAAGGCTCAGTTCGCCGGGCCCGTTGCCAAAGCTCCCAAAAGTACCAATTTCTGTTCCGTGAACAGGTTCGACTACCAGGCATACTTGTTCGTCGGTAGGGGTGAAATAAAACAAATGCGATTGGATATAAGCTGATTGCATGGTATGGTATGCCATTAGTTCGGAGGTAATCAGTTCTCCTTCAATCGCTATAGTTGGGATCTTTTCTAAAGATATATTCTTTTCATGCTGCGTAGTGCAGCATGAAAAGAATAGGAGTAGGAGAGGGAGAAATCTAATCATTTTAATTTTCTATTTTGTAGTTGGAACCATATTCTTTTGTAACAGCTGTTCCGTCTGGAGTTACTAAAAGACCATAGCATATAGAATGGGGTACGTCAAAACAATCTACCTCATCGTTATTGCCACCATTGGTAGGCGTAAAGGACGCCATGATACGATTGTTACCAATATTGCATGTACATGATAACATGAGAATGATAAACAGAATTCTTGCGTTTTTCATAATATAATGAATTTAAAAGTTGAATGCCGTAAAGCAAATAAAAAAAATGGAGATGAGCAAATCTCTGCAATTCTTTTTCTCTCCCTTTTCACCTCTCGATATTTCTCCTTATCTTTGTTGGCAAAACAAAGAATCCATGAAACGGTCAAACGTACTACATCTCACTTGTCCTGCCATCCCCGTGGTTCGCATTGGCTTTGTTGGACTAGGGAACAGGGGAATCTTGGCGTTGGAAAGATATATGCATCTGGAAGGCATCGAGGTGAAGGCACTTTGCGACTTGCGAAGGGAAAACGTGGAGCGGGCAGAGCGTGTCTTGCAGGAGTTTGGCCGTCCCAAAGCTGAGAACTATTCGGAAGAGGGAATGTGGCGGAAGATGTGTGAGTGCAAGGAAATAGACTTGGTTTATATTTGCACAGACTGGCTGACCCATACGGACATTGCCGTCTATGCCATGCGCCAGGGGCGGCATGTGGCACTGGAAGTACCCGCTGCCATGAGTGTGGCCGATTGCTGGCGTTTGGTGGATACCGCCGAAGAGACCCGCCGTCATTGCATGATGCTGGAGAATTGTTGCTATGATGCTTTTGCCCTGACCACATTGAACATGGTGAAGCAAGGTGTGCTGGGCGAAATCACTCATGCCGAGGGGGCATACATTCACGACCTCCGCCGGCATTATTTTGCCGACCAGAATGCGGGTGGTTATCACAATCACTGGATGAAACTCTATAGCCAGCAGCATACGGGCAATCCTTATCCCACGCACGGACTGGGACCTGTCTGCCAGTGGATGAACATCCATCGCGGCGATCGCATGGAGTATCTGGTATCTATGTCCTCACGTCAGGCGGGGTTGTCGGCATACGCTGCACAGGTGTTCGGCAAAGAGTCGGAAGAAGCCGGCCGGCACTATGAGATGGGTGATGTGAACACCACGTTGATCCATACTGCGAAAGGAAGAACCATCTTGTTGCAATATGATGTGGCTACTCCGCGCCCGTACAGCCGCCATCAGATGGTGTGCGGTACGAAAGGGTTCATGCAGAAGTATCCCGTTCCCTGCCTCCTGCTCGATGAATATGGCAAGGAGCCTTTGTCCGGCGAACAGTTTGAGCGGATGATGGAACGGTATAAACATCCTTTTACGGCAGTTATCGGTGAGGAGGCGCGGCGGAAGAATATGCCGAATGAGATGAACTACATCATGGACTACCGACTTATTTATTGTTTGCGGAACGGTTTGCCATTGGATCAAGATGTGTATGATGCCGCCGAATGGTCGTGTATCACAGAGTTGAGCGAGCGTTCCGTCCAGTTGGGCAGCGTGCCGGTAGAGATTCCCGATTTCACACGAGGAGACTGGATGCGGTAATTGTTTATGGGTGAACCATTCGGTCATCACCTAGGTGGCATGACCGTTTCACTCCGGGTGGCACGATCGTTTCAAAGGGATGTTTCAGCCATAGTTATTGTAGTTTAATGCTTTAGTTGGCTATTTCTTCATTATTACTTATAAGCATGGTTGTCATAAAGCAGGAGAAATAACAGAAAAAGGATGCGCTCTCTTGTTTGGGAGCCCATCCTTTTTTCAATGAATTATTTTTTTTGTTTTATTTTATCTCAATCTGATGCTTCACCGGAGTCAGTATGAAAGTAAATTCATAATCACCGTAGGGCAATATATATTGAGGCAACGGCAGAGCTCCCCAACTGTTTACACAACCCAATCCCATCTGAACCTTGTCGATGATCAGGTTGGTCAGGTCCGCTTTCTGTACTTCGGGCGAGTGGCGCTGGTCTTTTTGTTCGCCATCATCCAGTGAACAGATGGTATAGTGCAAAGCGGATGCGGAGAATGGGGCGTCACCTACTACCTTCAGGCCGTTGCCACCGGCATTCAGTTGCTTCCACCAACGGATGTCGGTCTTGGTTCCTGTTTCCTGCGGACGGATGTAGGAGTAGAATTGTTCATCCACGTTTTGGCGATAAATGCCCAGGTCTGTGCTGTGGTTACGGTCACTGTAGTTTTCTACCGGGCCACGGCCATAATATTCTATGTTTTCAAATGTCTTAGGCATTTGCATCTGCATGCCGAAGCGGAACATCGGAGATACTTTGGCATTCTTGTCGGCTGTCATCTTCTGGGTAACCTTGATGGCTCCTTCGTTGTTGATGACGTATGTCAGATATAATTTGGCGGAAACATTCTTCATGTCATATTCCGCATTTACTACTATCTGGTCATTTTCTGTTTTCGAATTCAAAGAAACCAGCTTCAATCCCGGATTCTTCCATGCCGCATATCTGTTTTGCAGGCCGGCACCCATGTCATTGTCTGTCGGGGCACGCCAGAAGTTAGGAGTCAGGGCTGCGCCTTCTTTCAGCATTTCTGTTCCGTCCACTGCATATTTGCTTAAGTAACCGTTCTGTTTGTTGAATTCAACAACAAAATTGTTGCCTTTTACCACTAGGTAGTTGTATTGGTTATCTGCGATTTGCGGAACAACGGTGGCTACATTGGTTGTTTCCACGTTCTTCAAATCCATAGCCGGTGCTTTGTAGCCATTCAGTGTCAACTGGTTCTTGGCAACGGTGAAACCTGCGGGCAGTAAGCCTTCGCGGTTTTTAAGTTTGTAGGAGACGTTCAGCAACCATTCCTTGCAGGTACAGGTCTTGCCGATATTCAATGTAATTTTGGCTGTTTCCTGAGGAGCGATTTTCAGATCGTCCACACGTCCTGTGCGCATTACTTTTCCTTCTTTCATCACTTCCCATTCCATGTAGTAGGCCGAGAGGTCACGGAAGAAGTTCTCATTGAATACATTCACTTCTCCTTTGCTTAAATCGGCGGGAGTAGTCCAGATATTCTGATAGAAGTGACCGACTTCATACATGTGTGGGTTGGGAACACGGTCGGGGCTGATCAAACCATTGTCGCAGAAGTTATTGTCCGAAGCGTCAAAGCGGTTGAAATCTCCTCCGTAAGCGTAGATCATCACACCGTCTTTGCCTTTCCAACGGCAGGACTGGTCAACGAAGTCCCAGATAAATCCACCTTGCAGGTTCGGATATTTACGAATCAAATCCCAGTATTCCTTGAAACCACCTTGCGAGTTACCCATGGCGTGCGCATATTCACACTGAATCAGCGGCCTGGTAGCATCTGTGCGCTGACCATATTTTTCCATTCCTTCATAGCCGTAATACATCGGGCAGAAGATATCGGTATGGTCTTTCTGACGTGCTTGTTCATATTGGCAGGCACGGCTGGGATCTTCTTTTTTGATCCACTCGTAGCATGCTTCGAAGTTGGCTCCATCGCCGGCTTCATTACCCAATGACCAGAAGATGATACTCGGGTGGTTGAATCCGCGTTGTACATTCCGTTGGTTGCGTTCCAGATGAGCTTTCTTATAGGAAGGGTTTTTGGCCAATGTTTTTTCACCATAGCCCATACCGTGAGACTCTACGTTGGCCTCGGCCACCACATAAATACCATATTGGTCGCATAGTTCGTACCACAAATTGTCATCCGGATAGTGGCAGGTACGCACTGCATTCAGGTTGAATTGCTTCATAATCTGAATATCCTGTAGCATGCGTTCGGGCGATAGTACATAGCCTCCGTCCGGATCCAGTTCATGACGGTCGGCTCCTTTGAACAGGATGGCTTTGCCGTTAACCAGAATTTGGTCACCTTTCAATTCAATTTTACGGAAACCTACTTTGACGGGGATTACCTCGTTGCTACCCTGCATGCTGGCACGTAAGGTATATAAATAAGGTGTCTCGGCACTCCACTTCTTGGGATTCTCTACGTTTATGGTCACCAGGCCGGATTTGTTGGCGGTGGCGGTTGCCACTTGTTTGCCTTGTGCATCCACCAGTTCCAGATCGACTTTTCCGCTGCCTTTCAACTCCAGATTGACAGCCAGGCTGCCGTTTTGGTAAGCTGCGTCCAAGTCGGGCGTTACACGAATATCCTGAATGCGTTTCTTGCTGCGGGCATATAGATAGCAGTCACGTCCCACACCGCTATACCGGAAGAAGTCCTGATCTTCCAGATAACTGCCGTCACACCAGCGGAATACTTGGAAAGCGATCAGGTTTTTCTGTCCCGGCTTTAAGTATGGGGTCAGGTCAAATTCCGCTTCCAGTTTGCTGTCTTCACTGTAACCTACATACCGTCCGTTCACCCACAAGTACATGTTGGAGGTAACCGAACCGAAGTGGGCGATGATATCTTTTCCGCTCCATGAAGCGGGAACCACGATTTCACGGCGGTAAGAGCCTACATGGTTGTTTTCTGTCGGCACTTCGGGGGGATTGTTCCGGAACTGGTTGCGCCAGGCATATCCCACGTTCACATAGATGGGGTCGCCATATCCGTTCAGTTCCCATACGGCGGGAACCTGAAAGTCGTCCCAGCCTTTGTCATTGAAACCAGTTTTCCAGAAATCAGTGGGTCGGGAGTCCGCGTCCTTCACCCAGTTGAACTTCCAGGTCCCGTTCAGGGTCATGTAGTTTGTTGATTGTTTTTTGTTCGCTTTCTTGGCTGCATCCGCATTTTCAAAAGCAAAGTAGTTAGTGTGCATCGGCGCACGGTTTACCGCATTAATTTCCGGATTTTGCCATTCTTGGAAGGTCTGTGCTCCTGCTGTAAGGGCGAAGACAGTGAGCAGACCTGTCATAAGTTGTTTCTTCATGCTATTATTTATTGGTTTTGTGCAAATATACGGAAAATAATAGTTATTGGAAAGATATAAATCGGGCAATATTTAGTATCATTGTGAATGATTTGTGTTCTATTCTAAAAAAAATATGGTATTTCTAAGGCGTATTTGGAACAAATGGCAGAATTTACTGCATGATGAGAGATTGAAGCATAAGATATATGTGATTATTTTTGAAAGCGACACACCGATGGGAAAGTTATTCGATGTGGCGTTGATAGGGTTTATTATCTTGAGCATTTTGGTGGTTATTGCCGAAAGTATCAAAAGCTGGGATTCTGTTATCGGCCCTTATTTGCGGGTGTCGGAGTATGTCTTTACTTTTTTCTTTACGTTGGAGTATGTGTTGAGGCTTTATTGCTCTCCCAAACCGCGCAAATATGCTCTGAGTTTTTTTGGCATTGTGGATTTGCTGGCCACTTTACCTTTTTATATAGGCTGGCTTTTTGGCACAGCACGTTATCTGCTGGTGATCCGTACATTTCGTCTGATCCGTGTATTCCGTGTATTCAAGCTTTTCGATTTTTTGGATGAAGGGCATTTACTGCTTCGCTCATTGGTGTACAGTAGCCGGAAAATTATTGTGTTTTTCTTGTTTGTACTTATTATGGTTATCTCTATCGGCACCTTGATGTATATGATAGAAGGGCAATGTGAAGGCTCTGCGTTCAGTAATATCCCGAATAGCATTTATTGGGCGATAGTGACGATGACAACGGTAGGCTATGGGGATATTACGCCTGAAACCCCGTTGGGCCGTTTCCTTTCGGCGGTAGTGATGTTGCTGGGCTATACCATCATTGCAGTTCCCACGGGAATTGTGTCTGCGTCCATGATTCAGGAGCATAGACGCAAAGAAGCCCTGAAATGTCCGCACTGTGGTAAGGGCGGACATGAGGAGGGAGCTGCTTATTGTAAGTATTGTGGGGGGAAACTGTTGGAATAGTTTTTTGTTGTAAAGAAAAGTATGTGGACTTCGTGAGCCAAGTAAGCGGTGTTACTTTGCTTGGGAACATATCTTACTTTGCCCACGAAGATATCTTACTTTCTAAAGTTGAGTTTTATTCCACCACCCATCTCCTGTCATGCGGCACCGTTTTTTTCGGATCATAAGTCATTCCTTCCTTAGTCGGGATTTTCAGTACGTATGTCCGTCCGCTACGATTGGATAAGGATGTTTCTCGCAACCAGGGGTTCATGTTTTTCAATATGGCCAAGGTGATTCCTTCGTTTCGTGCAAAACGTGCCAAGTCTTCAATTTCCTTGGTGACAGTGATTTCCTTATAGGGGATAGGGGGATACAGGTCTGACGCCCGCAAACGGAAGCTGAATGTAGTAGGATGGTTGAACATTTGTTTGGCAGCCAGAATGCGGTATACATACCGGGCTGTTTCTTCCACCAGTTGTAAATCTAACGAATCATCAACGGCTTGCTTGGCCAGTTGGTTGGCAATCCGTGCTTGCCCGGCGTTATATGAAGCGGCAACGGCCACCCAATCCTTGTATTTTGCATACGCGTCTTTCAGATACCGGCAGGCGGCACGGGTTGCTTTTTCAATGTGATAACGTTCGTCCACATTGTTGTTTACTTCCAGTCCATATTCTCGTCCGGTGGCTTGCATGAACTGCCATAGTCCGGCTGCTCCGGCCGAGGAGCGTGCGTTGGGGTTTAGGTTGCTCTCTATCACCATCAGATATTTAAAGTCATCGGGAATTCCGTTTTCTTTCAATATGGGTTCTACAACCGGAAAATAGCGGTTGGCTTTTTTTAGCATTTGCAAAGAGGTACTGTGCATATAGGTGAAAGCCAATAATTCACGGTCCATGCGTTCGTGGCGGTCGAACCGGCTTAAGTCAATGGCTTTGCCGCAAAATTCGATGCTGGAGGGAACTTCAGGGCAACTATATTGGACAGTTGTAATTTCTGGAACCTCTTGTACGATAGTGGTATCTTCCTGCTCTGCTTTAGGAGTAGCGCAACTGTTGCTCATTAAGGCAGGGGATGCGACTGCAATGCAAAAGGTTGCCATGGCAGCCAAATTGATGGTTGTTTTTTTCATTCTTTCTTTATTCGTTTTCGTTTTCATTTTCTTTTTCGCCCCGTCCAAAGTTACGATATTCGGTAGGGGTGAAGTTGGTACGCTTCTTGAATATTGAGAAAAAGTGTTCTGTAGAGGTGTAGTTCAATTCATAACATATCTCTTTTACAGACATGGTACTTTCAATCAACAATTGTTTTGCTTTGCGCAGTTTCAGCTCTTGGAAGTATTTGGCGGGTGCATAGCCGGTATACTCTTTGAACACTTTGCGAAACCAAGAGTAGCTGATGCCCAGTTTCTGTGCCAGTTCTTCCGGAACTATATCTTTGTATACATTTTCGTGCATGATGATTTTGGCACTTTCTATTTTTTGTGCTGCATCGTTCACCTCATAACGTTTGTTTTGTGAGATAGCGAGTACAGCTCCCATAATGTGTAAAACAATGCCGGACAAATATTGTTGTGCTGCCGTCTTGTCTGCCTCTGCTACTTCCAGTGCGCGGGCAAATAGACTGGCCAACTCTTCATTAATGCCGATGTCGAGAATTTGGTTTTCTTTTGAAATAAAGCTGTTCTTTACCAGGTCATCTATGATGGAGCCTTCGAAACCGATGTAATATTCGTTCCATCCTGTTTTTTGTAGTGGTGCGTAGGTATGCCACTGTCCGGGGAACAAGAAAAGTATCTGTCCTTTAGATATATCAATGCACGGGGTTGTATCACTGGCGAACGTTCCCCGCCCTTTGGTGATATATACTAACTGATATTCATGCAACACACGTCCTGTTTGTGCCGTGAAGTAATAGGCATCCGGATGGTTGCGCGGCGGATAAACACTTCCTGCCTTGATCGCTTGGAATCCGACGGTAGTCACCGACAAGCCGAAACGTTTGTCACGTTCATTGACAATTAAATACTTAAAGTCAGCCCCCTGGTCGTTGTAATGCATGTTGCTCTGTTTTAAAATTAGGTCACACTTATCGGCAAAGATACAATTTTTATTTTAGTCGTGTGCTCTGCATCCGGATAAATTAAAAAGATGATTTGAACCGGCATGGGGTCAAATCATCTTTTTAATTTCCCCTGTAAAGGGAAGGCCATAAAAATATTATTTAGGTAGGTTAAAAGCTACACTCATTTCTTTCATCTGTTCTTGGCTCATACCGTCGGGCTCAAATCCCATATTCTTGGCGGCAATGTAAATCAATGCGGATTTATTTAAAACATCAATTTGGTCGAATGCGGCCATTACGTCACGGTCCACAGCAAAGATGCCGTGTTTTTCCCACATTACTACATCATAATCGGCCAATTCCTTGATGGTTGCATCGGCTAATTCTACAGAACTAGGCAACTGATAAGGGATCATACCCAGTCCACGCGGGCAGAATGCCTTTGTTTCGGGAATCATGCTCCATAACAAATTGGTTGCCACATCTTTTTCCATGAACTTCTTGTTGTGAGACAAGGCTACCAATTCGATGGGGTGTGTATGTACGGATGCTTTGTAAGGAGAACCTATGCTGATAAGGTAATTGTGTACACTCAGGTGAGAAGGTACTTCCGACGTCGGTTGAACCGGTTTGTCGGCAATAATGACATAACTTGCACAGTCATCCAAAATACGGATGACAGAACCGTTGTCCATAGGCCAACGCGCCAAATCCCGCATACGCATATTGGTTCCTTTGCAATAAAAATAACAGCCTTTCAAGTGAGGCAGTGTTACACCGATTTGTTTTACTTCGCTGATAGCGGGCATCCGACGGATTTCATCGTCTACATATTCGGTGATATTGACAGTGATATTACCACCATTGCGTTCAGCCCATCCTTTTTGCCACAAATATCCGGCTACTTCAGCTACTTTATTTACCTCTTTGGCCAATTCGGGGCGATTGTCTAAGATTGATTTCATATCTTCTTTTATTTGATTGTTCATAAGATATTGTTATGTATTCTGAATCATAGTATGCCGCAAATATAGCAATTCTTTTAGAATAAATTAGGAAATACGAGAGAAAAGATGAGAACTACCAGTCCGGTTACCAAAACTGTGATAGTCTGGCTGGACACGCCTTTCCATTCTTTTAACAAAATCCCCCATACATTACTGAAAGTAACATTCAAAGCCATCAATATACACCATGAGAAGGCTAGCAGCACGGGGCTTCCGGTCAGGAAACTTTTACCCATTTCCAGCCCGAAGAATTGCATATACCACAGTACTCCTGCCAAGGCGCAGAATATCAGGTTATTTCCCCATACATTGCCTTTGGCATAATCGCTCAGGGTCTTGTTGGCTACATTTTGTTGCAGACAGTAAACGGCATTGGTCAAAAAGCCTCCCAATGTTACCAGGAAGATAACAGGAAGTCCTGCATAAAGACCTTCTACGCCTCCTGCCAGCGCAGCTTCCTTGATGGGCGTTCCGGCATCGAGTCCCAAAGCGAAACAGGCGCTCATCACACCTGCCAGCAAGGCTACCAACAGCCCTTTGGTCAAAGCGAAGTCTTTCACAGCCGCACGTTTCTCTTCCTCGCTCATGTTCTTGGCGCGAAGACTGCCGGCATATCCGATAATGGCAATGCCCGACAGGGTGATACATACTCCCAGTAAAAGAATAAGTCCGTTCCCTTCGAACAGGTTTGTTCCGGCAAAGATGGCGGGGAAGAGCGTTCCGAATCCGGCACAAGTACCCAGTGCGATACTTTGCCCTAAGGCTACTCCCAGATAGCGCATGGAAAGGCCGAAGGTGAGGCCGCCCACTCCCCATAATATGCCATAAAAGATGCTCATCAGAGCACCTCCCGCTCCCCAAAGGTCAAACAGGCTGCCTCCTTGGGGGATACCTAGCAACGCACCCAATAACGGGAATACCAACCAGGCAAACACACCTTGTATCAGCCAGAAACTTTCCCAACTCCATTCTTTTACTTTTTTTATAGGTACGTATGAACTGGATTGGCAGAAACTTCCTATGGCGATAATGATTAATCCGATAATGATTTCCATTGTTTATACTCTTTAAAACCACAAATACGTTCTCTGTGGGGCAGGCTTTTGGACTGCCTCTACAGAGGACGATTTTGCGGTTGGGGGTTGATTAGCGTTTAGAAGTAACTTCTGCTTCGTATTTCTCTACTTCTGCAATGAATTCTTCGCCTACGGGTACATTGTTCTTCAAGCAGAACATATCCCATACTGCATTCCAAGGCAAAGCTTTTTCTTCTTCGAGCAGAGCCAGACGTTGGAAACCTTGTCCGTTTGCTTCGTATTCGCGCAGTTTGGAAATCGGTTCCAACAAAGCACGTACCATACATTTCTGAGCCGCACGGCTTCCGATGACGTATGCGCCGATACGGTTGATGGAAGCATCGAAATAGTCAAGCCCGTAGTGTACACGGTCCAAAGCGTTGCAACGAACGATTTCGCTGAACAATTCCATTGTGGGGTCGTCCATGATAGTTACGTGGTCGGAGTCCCAACGTACGGGGCGGCTTACGTGCAGCATCAATTCGGGAACATACAGCAACAAAGAAGAAACTTTGTCGGCAACACTTTCTGTCGGGTGGAAATGGCCGGTATCCAAGGTGATCATCTTGTTGTTCTTGGCGCCATAGCCGATATAGAAGTCATTGGAACCTACTGTATAGCTTTCCAGTCCGATACCGAATACTTTTGATTCGATACAGTCTTTCATATTCTTATACTCTGTTGCGAAAATCTGATCCAGAGAATCTTTCAACAAAGCACGGTATTTCATGCGGTTTACGGTGAGGTCTTTGCTGCCATCGTGTACCCACAGGTTCATGATACAAGGATCGCCCTGGGCTTTACCCATTTCTTCGGCTACGGCACGGCAACGTTTGGTATGTTCAATCCAGAAGTTGCGGATACCTTCATCGGGATTTGCCAAAGACAGGTCACCGCTTTTGGGATGTGAGAATGAAGTAGAGTTGAAATCCAGTTTCATATTGTTTTCCTTACCCCATTCAATCCAGCTCTTGAAATGTTCGGGTTCTACTTCGTCACGATCTACTATTTTTCCTTGGAAATCGCCATAGATTTCGTGCAGATTCAAACGGTGGGTACCCGGTATGTATGAAGCGGCTTTCAGAATGTCTGTACGCAGTTCGTCAATGTTGCGGGCTTTGCCGGGATAGTTGCCTGTAGCCTGGATACCACCGGTCAATGAACCGGCCTGAACTTCAAAACCGGTAACATCGTCTGCTTGCCAGCAATGCAGTGACAGGTGGAAGTTCTGCATGGTTTCCATCACTTTTTCTGTATCGACACCTATAGCAGCATAACGCTCTTTTGCAACCTCATACGCTTTATTAATCAATTCTTCTTTCATGATATTATTTGTTTAATGAATAAATTTCAAGGTGAATATTAAATGTCTTCTCTATAATGAGCTAAATACGTCTTATATGCTTCTTTCCATTCTTCGGCTTGCTGGGGCTCAAAGGAAACGGTTTCTATGGAAGTGCTGATCAGTTGGCGCATGGCCGCAATGTCGCCGACCAGTCCGTTGGCTTTTGCCTGTAGCATAATGTTGCCGATGGCTGTTCCTTCACTGGGACCTGCTACAACAGGTACGCCCACTGCATTACAAGTGAACTGGTTCAACAGATTGTTTCGTGAGCCGCCGCCGATAATGTGCAACTTTTCGATGGAGAACGGAGCCATTTGTTGCAAATAGCCGAATACTTGTTTGTAGCGCAGGGCAAGGCTGTCGAAAATGCAACGGGTGATTTCGCCGTAACTCTGTGGCACAGGTTGGTTGGTTTCCTTACAATAATGTCCGATGGCTTGAATCATGGATGCCGGATTGGCGAAACAAGGAGCGTCGGGATTGATCACACTGCGGAAAGCGGGAACTGCCAGAGCGGCATCTATCAGTTCAGTATAAGAATAGTTGTTGGTTGCCTCCCATTCCTTGCGGCATCGTTCCAACAGCCACATGCCGCAGATGTTTTTCAAGAACCGGGTCGTTCCTTCCACTCCTCCTTCGTTGGTGAAGTTCTGTTCGAAGCTTTCCTTGTTTATAATGGCATCTTTCACTTCAATTCCCATCAAGCTCCATGTGCCTGAGCTCAGATAAGCGAATCTTTCATTTTGCGCTGGTACGGCCGCTACGGCTGATCCTGTGTCGTGACCGGCAACGGCAATGACTGGAATAGCCCCCAGACCTGTGATCTTTTGCACTTCTTCTGTCAGCACTCCGATAGGTTCCCCCGGGAAAACGAAACGGCCGAATTGTTCTTCTTTGATGCCTGCTACATCCAGCAGTTCCTTTTCAAAGCGTTTGGTGCGCGGATTCAGCATTTGAGAGGTGGAAGCGATGGTATATTCTGTTACCATCTTGCCTGTGAGCATATAGCTTAAAGCATCCGGCATGAACAGTATTTTATCTGCCGCTTCCAAGGCCGAGCAATGATTGCGGTGAAGCGTTGACAGTTGGAACAGGGAATTGAAATTCATAATCTGGATGCCGGTAAGGTCATATACCCGTTCACGGGGTATATGGGTGAAATATTCTTCGGGCGCGCCTACGGTGTGTGGGTCACGGTAGCAGTAAGGGTTGCGGAGCAACTCTCCGTCTTTTCCCACTAACACAAAATCCACTCCCCATGTGTCTATACCGATAGACCGGATGGGTAAATTGTCTTTTGCTACCACTTTCAGCCCTCTGATTATTTCATGGTATAACGCATAAATATCCCAATAACAATGTCCTCCGGTTTCTATAATATGATTAGGGAAACGAGTCAGTTCTTTCAACTCCATTTTGCCTTCTCCCAGGCTGCCTAAGATGGTACGTCCGCTGGTAGCTCCTAAGTCTACCGCAAAGAAATAAGTGTGTTCCATGCTTTTAATTTTGATTTTAAGGGATTAATAGTGATACAAAAATAGATTTTTCTCCCGAAAGTCTCCCTTGTTTTTTTGATATTATAACTGTTGGATTTGGTTGTACCTGCCGTAAAACATAAAATTATCATTTTTTTAAGAAGATTGTATTGAAAAGAAGAACTTGGTATAATGGGGGGCTTGCTGGGTAATAGAGTAAGAGTCTTATTGAAAATTTGCATAAAGCTGCAAAAATATTCCTTTTTTGTATCTGTATTTCCAAATATTCCGTAATTTTGCAGTCGGATTAGAATAATTATGCAGTATGAAAAGCAAGAATAGCAGACTTGGTGCCATTAAGATTATTATTTCGAGCAAGGAAATAGGTAGCCAGGAAGAGTTGTTGCAGGAATTGGTAAAAGAAGGATTCCAATTGACCCAAGCTACTTTGTCACGTGACTTGAAACAGTTGAAAGTGGCGAAAGCAGCCAGTATGAATGGGAATTATGTATATGTATTGCCCAATAATACCATGTACAAACGTATGACTGAACAGCATTCGGCCAGTGAGATGTTGATGCATAATGGATTTATTTCCATTGAATTCTCGGATAATCTGGCAGTCATCAAGACTCGTCCCGGATATGCTAGTAGTTTGGCATACGATATTGATATCCGGAACTTTGACGAAATATTGGGGACTATTGCCGGTGATGATACGATTATGCTTGTCATTCGTGAAGGCTGCACAAAGGCGGGAGTGAAGAATGCACTTTCATTGATTATACCGAATATACAATAAAATAATATAGATAGAAAAAGGAAATGGATGCTAAACAAGTGGATGTGATGGTGGCAGATGCCTCACATGAAGTTTACGTTGATAAAATTTTAGATACTATTAGAGAAGCTGCTAAGGTACGTGGAACAGGCATTGCAGAACGCACACATGACTATGTGGCTACAAAGATGAAAGAAGGAAAGGCGATTATCGCTTTATGTGGAGATGATTTTGCAGGTTTTACCTACATCGAGTCATGGGGAAACAAACAGTATGTGGCGACTTCGGGGCTGATTGTACATCCCGATTACCGGGGGCTGGGGTTGGCTAAGCGTATAAAGGCAGCTTCATTCCGGTTGGCACGCTTGCGGTGGCCCAAAGCGAAGATATTCAGTCTGACCAGTGGCGCGGCTGTCATGAAAATGAATACGGAACTGGGCTATGTTCCTGTCACTTTCAATGAACTGACAGACGATGAAGCTTTTTGGAAAGGTTGTGCCGGATGTACGAATCATAATATTCTGATGGCAAAGGAACGTAAGTTCTGTATTTGTACAGCTATGCTTTACGATCCGGCTTTGCACGAGGAAGATACAATTTGAAAAAGGAATAATAAAAAATACTATCATTATGGAAGAAAAGAAGAAAAAAGTTGTAGTGGCGTTCAGTGGGGGGCTTGATACCTCTTTCACTGTAATGTATCTGGCTAAGGAAAAAGGGTATGAAGTGTATGCAGCTTGTGCAAACACCGGTGGCTTCAGTGCGGAACAACTGAAGCAGAATGAAGAGAACGCTTACAAACTGGGTGCTGTGAAATATGTGACACTGGATGTAACTCGGGAATACTATGAAAAGAGCTTGAAATATATGGTATTCGGTAACGTGCTCCGTAACGGTACTTATCCTATTTCTGTCAGTTCCGAACGTATCTTCCAAGGATTGGCTATAGCACGTTATGCGAATGAGATAGGTGCGGACGCTATCGCACACGGATCGACCGGTGCCGGTAATGACCAGATCCGTTTCGATATGACTTTCCTGGTACTGGCTCCTGGGGTTGAAATCATTACGCTGACCCGTGACATGGCATTAAGCCGTCAGCAGGAAATCGATTATTTGAACGAACATGGTTTTGCGGCTGACTTTACAAAATTGAAATATTCTTATAATGTAGGCCTTTGGGGAACTTCTATCTGTGGCGGGGAAATATTGGACTCTGCGCAAGGTTTGCCCGAAAGCGCTTATTTGAAACAAGTGACTAAGAAGGGAAGCGAGCAGCTTCGTCTTACCTTTGAAAAAGGTGAGCTGAAAGCTGTTAATGACGAGAAGTTTGACGATCCTATCAAGGCTATTCAGAAAGTGGAGGAGATCGGCGCACCTTACGGTATCGGGCGTGACATGCACGTGGGAGATACCATTATCGGTATCAAAGGCCGCGTGGGGTTCGAGGCTGCCGCTCCGATGCTGATTATCGGCGCTCATCGTTTCCTTGAAAAATATACGTTGAGCAAATGGCAGCAATATTGGAAAGACCAGGTTGCCAACTGGTATGGAATGTTCCTGCATGAAAGCCAGTATCTGGAACCGGTAATGCGCGATATTGAGGCCATGTTACAGGAGTCCCAGCGTAATGTGAACGGTACGGCTATCTTGGAACTCCGTCCGCTTTCATTCTCTACCGTGGGTGTTGAATCGAAAGATGATCTGGTGAAGACCAAATTCGGTGAATACGGTGAAATGCAGAAGGGCTGGACGGCGGAGGATGCCAAAGGCTTTATCAAAGTGACTTCTACACCTTTGCGTGTTTATTATAATAACCACAAGGACGAAGAAATTTAATAAGTATGATTAAAGTAGGAATTATCGGTGGGGCAGGTTATACGGCAGGCGAATTGATCCGTCTGCTGATCAATCACCCCGATGTAGACATAAAGTTTATAAATAGCAGCAGTAACGCCGGCAATAAGATTACCGACGTACATGAGGGGCTCTATGGTGAAACGGATTTGGTTTTTACCGACGAACTTCCTTTGGATGAGATTGATGTATTGTTCTTCTGTACGGCTCATGGGGATACGAAGAAGTTCATGGATAGCCACAACGTACCCGAAGATTTGAAAATCATCGACCTCAGCATGGATTACCGCATCAAGAGTGACGACCATGACTTCATTTATGGTCTGCCGGAACTGAACCGCCGTGCTATCTGCCATAGCAAGCACGTGGCCAATCCGGGATGTTTTGCTACTTGTATCCAGCTGGGTCTGTTGCCGCTGGCCAAACATCTGTTACTGAACGGGGATGTGATGGTAAATGCCATCACCGGAAGCACAGGGGCAGGGGTGAAACCGGGTGCTACCAGCCATTTCAGCTGGCGTAATAATAATATGAGCATCTATAAACCGTTTTCTCATCAGCATGTTCCCGAAATCAAGCAGTCATTGAAGCAGTTGCAGAACAGCTTCGATGCTGAAATAGATTTCATCCCTTACCGGGGCGATTTCCCGCGTGGTATCTTTGCTACTTTGGTTATCAAGTGCAAAGTGGAACTGGAAGAATTGGTGAAGATGTATCAAGACTACTATGCCGAGGATTCTTTTGTTCATATTGTAGATAAAAATATAGACTTGAAGCAGGTGGTGAACACCAACAAGTGTCTGATTCATCTGGAGAAACATGGCGATAAGCTGCTGGTGATCTCTTGTATTGACAACTTGTTGAAAGGTGCGAGCGGACAAGCGGTTCATAACATGAATCTCATGTTCAATCTGGAAGAGACTGTAGGGCTGAAGCTGAAACCGTCTGCTTTTTAATGAAAAAGAGATTATGAAATTATTCGATGTATATCCTCTTTTTGACATAAACATTGTCAAAGGGAAAGGTTGCCATGTATGGGATGATCAAGGTACGGAATACCTTGATTTGTATGGCGGCCATGCAGTTATCTCTATCGGTCACGCGCATCCGTACTATGTGGAGATGATAAGCAACCAGGTGGCACAGTTGGGATTTTATTCCAATTCGGTGATTAACAAGTTGCAGCAGGAAGTGGCAGACCGTTTGGGGAAACTTTCGGGCTACGATGATTATCAATTGTTCTTGATAAACAGTGGAGCCGAGGCAAATGAAAATGCGTTGAAACTGGCCTCTTTCTATAATGGCCGTAAGCGTGTGCTTTCTTTTTGTAAAGCATTTCATGGTCGTACTTCGCTGGCGGTGGAGGTAACCAACAATCCGAAAATAATAGCTCCGATTAATGATAACGGTCATGTGACTTATCTGCCTTTGAACGATATAGAAGCGGCTAAGGCGGAACTGGCAAAAGGAGATGTTTGTGCGGTGATAATCGAAGGTATTCAGGGAGTAGGAGGCATTCAAGTTCCGGAAGTGAAATTCTTGAAGGAGTTGAGCAAGGCTTGTGAAGAAGCGGATGCTGTCCTGGTCCTGGATGAAATACAATCCGGTTACGGACGTAGCGGTAAGTTCTTCGCTCACCAACACGCAGGCATCCGCCCCGATATGATTACGGTAGCCAAAGGAATTGGCAATGGTTTCCCGATGGCCGGCGTTCTGATCAGCCCGAAATTCAAGCCGGTATATGGACAATTGGGGACAACTTTTGGTGGAAACCATCTGGCTTGTGCGGCTGCCATTGCAGTGCTTGATGTCATGAAAGGTGAGAATCTGGTAGAGAACGCTGCCCGGGTGGGCGCTCATCTGCTGAAAGAATTAAAGCAGTTCCCGCAAATAAAAGAGGTGCGTGGCGAAGGTTTGATGATTGGTATGGAGTTTGAGGAGCCGGTCAAGGAATTGCGTCGTCGCCTGCTGTTCGAACAGAAAGTATTTACCGGAGTCAGTGGCACGAATGTGATTCGTCTGCTTCCGCCTTTGTGCCTTACTATGGCAGAGGCCGATGAATTTATCGGACGCTTTCGCAAAGTGCTGTCATAGGCCGGAGATGCTGGAAAAATGATATAAGGGCATCAATGAATTGTATCACGAAGGCTTTGATTCAGCGATTATTAAAGCGATGAAAGCTTGTCTGAAATAGAGAAAGATTTATTAAAATGGCGTGGATGACACAGTTCTTATTTTTTTAGGAACTGTGTTATCTGTGTTTTATGGAAAGTTCTTTTTGTCGGTTCAATATAAAAATATTTTCACTTTTTTGCTTTCGGTTTCATAATTCGTGTTATCTTTGTTATAAAAGATCGGATCTAATTTGAAAGAGAAATATGATAAACACAGAATTATTTAAAGAAGTGTCACCTCTGTCGGGCAAGGACTGCTTTATCTTGATAGAACGCCAGAAAACGAACTTTAATTTTCCTATCCATATACATCCCGAGTATGAACTGAACTATATTGAGAATGCAAAGGGTGCACAGCGCATTGTGGGGGACTCCATAGAAGAGATAGAAGAGGAGGAATTGGTGTTGGTCACCAATCCCCAATTGGAACATGCTTGGAGGGACCATAACAACAAGCCGCAGAATATTCATGAAATAACCATTCAGTTTCATTCCGATCTGCTTTCCGATCTGGTTTTGAATAGGAACCAGATGATCAGCATTCGGGAACTTTTCCAACGTGCCCGCAAAGGAATAGTGTTCAGCAGGGAGACGATTGCGAAGGTCCGCCCGTTGTTGAAAACACTGTCTTGCGAGAACGATAGTTTCTATTCCTTGATAAAACTACTTGTTATTCTTCATGAACTATCATTGGATAAAGGGATGCGTGAGCTGTCAACCGGGCAGTTTGCCATTAACTCTGCCTCCAAAGAGCATAATAACGAGAAACTGAACAAGGTGCAGGATTATGTCAATCTTCATTTCTCGGAAGTGATCCGCCTTGCCGATGTGGCTAAAATGGTAAATATGAGCGAGGCATCTTTCTGTCGTTTTATCAAGCAGCATACTTCCAAAAGTTTCATCGATTTCCTGACTGACATCCGCTTGGGGGCTGCTTCACGTGCTTTGGTTGATTCCTCTTTGTCAATCGCTGAAATTGGATATGACTGCGGCTTTAATAATCTATCCAATTTCAACCGTATTTTTAAAAAGAAAAAAGGAGTGACCCCCAGTGAGTTCCGTGATAATTACCGTAAAAACAAGACCATCATTTAAAAGGTTCGGCCGGAACTTTCTCATAAACTTGCCTGATTTTGACAGCATCAAAAGGAAGCGGAGTTTCCGAAAGTTCGGGAATGTTGTAGGATTTGAACGTCAGGAAATAATGTTCCGGATCTTTTTGCGGCAAAACAAACGGCTTGCAAGTTTTTCCTTCTTTATCCAGATAGGCAAAATACGGCTTGCCATATTGGCCGTCTCCACGTTTGCTGGCAAAGACAAACCACCGGCTGTTTGAAGACCAGCTGTGATAAGTGTCCGAGCGGTCTGAGTTCACCGCTTTGCATTCACGGATGGCTCCTGCCGATAAGTCCAGCATGTACAAGTCGGTTTCCTGATGCCAGATGGGGAAAGTGCCATAATCCGCTATCGTAAATAGCAGATATTTGCCATCAGGAGATGCTTTGGGAAAGCATACGGAACCTTTCTGCTTGCATGCATTCCATAAAGTATCCGCTTTTTCTCCCCATTTCCCGTTTTCAGCATCAAAACTTATGCGGCAAAGGGAGTAATGCAGTTGCCCGATGCTGTCCGGCAGAGTGGTTTGTGGGGCGGAGCAATAATAGATCCAATTTCCGTCAGCCGAGAACGTAGGAAAGGTTTCTAATACTTTTTTGTCATGGGTAAGGGGGGAAAGAATCATCCGGTTTTGGTCAAAATCAGCGATTGCCAGATCGGATTGGGTATCATACACTTCCAGCCGTTTGTTGTCTTTGGCATGGAATGCAGGAATAATAATGTTGGAAGAGAATACGGCATAACGTCCGGACGGGTGAAAATCTCCATAAACCGCTGCCGAGATCATGGAGTCGTTTTTCAGATTCAGTTTACGTAGTTTTCCGTTACGGTTGAGGATGGTACCTCCTTTCTCTCCACGCAAATGAAACATAGAGAGCTGTCCGCTTTGTTTTCCGTAGGTATGGCAATTCATGCAATTCCCGCCTGTCAGCTTATTGTCGGCTATCACTCTCTCATCAAAGTTCTCCAGATTCCTTTCACGCAGTTGCAGGTCGTTCCACACTTCATAGCCCGGTTCTATGAGGCGGTAGCTCAGATAGCCGTCTATGGCATCGGCGGCTACCTGCCATTGGAAAGAGGGATATGCCAGCCATTTGCCATCCATAAGGGCTGTTACATGAACCTGCATTGATTTTCCCTTGTTCCGGAGCAAAAAATTTTTCCATTTGCCAATGGGGAAACAAGCCTTGTCTTTTCCTGATACAAGAAGGCTGTCGGTGTTTCCATAAACAGTCACTTGCAATCCGTCCGCTCCTTCTATCATAAAATTGAGAGGGGCTATATTATAAGGTAGAGTGATGTCGGTATAGTCGGGATAGATTGGGGCGCTTTCTGTTACGCTCGTCACATTTTCAGGCCGGGGAGCACATGCCGCTAACCCGACCAGCAGGAATATGAAAAATAAGTAGGTCTTGTTCATTGTCTATTTTATTGAAATTGTGCGAATTGATAGTAGAACCAATACGTTCTGCCAAACCTGTTCCCGAGTACAGACGGACTGCCTTTACTCTGCGTATGCACCCGGTTGTATTCATTAAAATCCTTTATCACTGAAGGATGTATGCCCCATGTCTTGATCTCTTCACCGGTGGCCCGTTTTTGATAAAGATGTATCAGCAGGGCTTCGGCATACAGCCGGCAAGGCGTTCCGGTGTGATATTGTCCGTAATCTTTCAGGAAGGCAGGGAGATCTTTCATCAGCAAGTCGAAACAAAGTAGATAATCCAGTGCCATTTGATTAGTCGGATTGGCTTCCAACAGCAAGTGGAGTGATTTGACGACATCGGTGGACGAGAGCCTCAGTGTATCTCTTCGGGGCAGGCAGGTACGTTTGTGTTTCAGCCATTCCTTCACTTTCGCACTTTCCTTGCCCGGTATGCGGTCTTGCGCCCATTGCCTGTAAAACAGTGTTTTCGAGAGAATCCGTAAATATTTCCCCGCCGCTTCATGATCGCCGTTTATCAGGTTGATTTCTGCCAGTCGCTGCACCATGCGTACATTTTTATTTTGAGGAGAAAATATCATGCTTAGTATGGCGGCATGTTCTGCCAGGGTCATATCGCCCAGTTGGAACCACACCTCTCCCGCCAGTTGGGTGGAAAGGTAGGTTGATTGTTCATCCACAGGCATAAACAATCCCAAGGCTGCCGGCTGGTAATAGTCCATCAATTTTTCCGGAAGCCTGCCCTGCATGGCGTTTGCCAGATTGTAGCACACGGATATGGCGTTTCCCGGAGCACCTTTGCGGGCCAGTTCATTTATCTTGTCCCGGTTTGCCGAATAGTCTTCCGTATTTAAGCCTAATATCCGTTCATTTTCAAAATCGGGAGCTCCGTACCACAGAGTGGCAGGAAAAGCATACGCTTGTGAAGGCATGACCAGGTACTTGCCGGCTGCTATAGGAGGCAGGGCTAAAGTGACTATCGCCATTCCGCATGCTCCTGCATAATTCCTCTTTCGCGTCAAGGCGGAAAGTAAAGCAAACAGTGTGAAAACGAACATGCCATACCCGAACAAGAAGTAACCTATTATGATACCGCAAATGCTTCCGATAGAAAATTCCCATTTTCCTTTTAATTTATCGGCCAATAAGAACAAAGACAGGGCACCGATTAATGAGATTGTTCCCGAGAGCGGGTAACTGATTTGGCAGAAACGCATGCTTTCCCAAACAAAAACCGATATCGCGATTGCCAGAGCTATCCGGTGGTCCGTCCATTTCAGGCAAGTAAAATAAGTCAGGGTTCCTGATAATGCCATTGTCAGGGCAACGATAGCCGCTCCCATAGGAACGTGGTGGAAAAACTGAGTCAGAAAATCACCGCCCAGACAAGACAATGGGGCAGGGTGGTTAAAATAATCTGCAAGTTGGCCGGCAGTGTAGGTGAACAACAGCAGCTGTTCACGGTGGAGCAGATGGTAAGGATAGGCGAAACGGAAAAACAGGAAACAGGCTGTTCCGCATATTGCCATTGCCAAAAGCAGATACCGGTTGGAATGCTTCATGGTGCTTTGCCTTTTCATTCTTTTTTTCCTCCGGTTTAGTCTACTTCCACGGAAGTCAGCAGATTCACCCCGTAGCGATGGTCTTCGGACATCCACCATGTCGTATTTCCATTTGCGCAGCGAATGGCATACCGGGCATTATATTTCAACTCTTTTCCGCCGTCGGGTATCCACAATCCCAGTTGATAAGTTCCCTTCGGGAAATCGGCGGGCAGAGCAATCACCGTCTCCACCTTATGCAAAAGAGGGGTGTAGGTGCTGTCGCCGGGTGAGAACGGTTGCCACTCCTGCGGGTCTGCTTCTACAGGGAATTCCGTCACTTTGCCTGTGGGGCCAATCAGTACGTAGCATACGGGATGATTTCCGAACAGGGTGGCAAACCCTCTGTTGACCAGTTTCAGTTTCAGCGGGTTTCCCGTACCGGCATGCAGCTTGGCAGGCATGTCCAGCCTCTGCAATTCAATGCGATATCCCAAGTGATCCCGTATGTAGTCGAATACGTTCCTTGCCACCTGCTCTCCGCTTTTTCGTTTGAAATAACCGTCGGATACGGGCATTCCGTATTTTCTCAAAGAATCTTCATGGATGAAAGTCTTTTTCCATACCACCATCGAGTATTCCGGCGGATTGTTTTCATCGAAGGTACGGTTTGCATGCTGCTCTTTGTAATTATGTATCACGTTCAGCGAAGTGAAGTGTTGTAGAAACAGGCGGCGTGCGGTTTGCATGCCATCTATCAGCCAGCCTGCCGAAGGGCTGTCCGGATCGGCTCCCACACTCCAGAAACCCCATGGCAGTTCTCCGTCCACCACCAGATAAGGCGACTCGTCCACCATCTGGTTGAAATTGTTTGTACCCTCGTGCATGTCGCCGTCCCATTTATCGGGGCGGATAACGATAAAGTCGTCATGGAAAGAGAGCCTGTTATAGAGTTCCGGTTTGTTTTTGAGTAAATTCTTATACTCCGGAACACGTACTTGCACCTGCTTGTCTTGCGGAACCACCTCCAGCAGTTTCTCCAAGATGCCCGTCATGGCTGTTTGTGAGTTTTCCAGGCCATGCACGGAACTGTGCCATTCTCCCCATGCCCCTATCACTCCTGCCTGGACTACCAGAATCAGATCTTTGTTCTTCTCAAGGAAAGGTTTCAGTTCTTCCAGATGAGACAGGGCCTGCTGCAAGGTTGGGCCTACAGGAGCTCTTCCTGCAAAATCCTTCTCGTATGCAAAGCGCAGCACAGCTTTTTTCCCTTGTGCCTGCAATTCGTCAAAATAGCGTTGCATGGTGTGGAAATGTTCCTCGGTCAGCTTCCGGCCGATCGTATACGTGAGGTAGAAATAGCTTTGTGCCAAGGAAACGCTGTCTGAAGCATATTTTTCCGACAGGCAGACTAACTCTTCTACCGGATTATCTTGTTGTTCCTGTACATCCACCGCTGTTTCCAGCCGGAAACCTCTTCCGGGGTTATATAATCCTTGCTCGCCATTCACATCGTCTGTGTAAATTCCGCGAAACTCAATGGTTTGTCCGGCATTATTGCATCCGCAAAGCATCCCGGCAAGCCATACCATAATTATACTGCTGTATATCCACTTCTTTTTCATAGTATTGCTTTTATGAGCAACAAAAGTAGAAAAAAAATGGAAAAGTTGATTGATATAATATTGTCAACTATTGATACAATTCGTTCAATTTCCTGTTTGGGAGTTGATATATTCAGTCCTAATTGCGTATATTTGCGTCTACATCAATAGAATTTTTTGTTATGAAGACTAAAAGATATGATTATCCTCTGCATGATGTCCGCTTGGATGCCTCTTTTTTCAGTGCCGGCAACGGAGTGGAAGAAATACATGCATGTGCCCGGGTAACTAATACTTTTTTATCATATTCCCGCCAGCTGGAAGGACTCCTGGCGGCTGTCGGTTTGTTTATGGAAGAAAAAGAGATGGCCGGTAGCCGTCCCGTGCTGAAGCGTTATCTCTTGAGCGATGCCGCCAATCAGGCGGAAGCTTTGCTCCGGGAAGAGGAGGGAAGCCCTTATGCGCTGTCTGTTGTGCAGCAACCCCCTTTGGACGGGAGCAAGATTGCTCTGTGGGTTTATCTTCAAAAAGGAGAGACAAACAGCTGTTATGTCCATCATTGGTGGACCCACCGGTATTTTCAGGAAGGAGATTCGGAAGAACAGATGTCGCGTCTGTTCAGGTCCTACCAGGATGAGTTGGGGCGGCACTCGATGGATGTGGCCCGGCATTGCCTGCGCACTTGGCTTTATGTGCACGATATTGATGTGAATTATGCAGGTGTGGTAAAGGCGCGCAATGATTGTTTCCGGCATTGGGGGCTGACTCCGGAAACACATTATATAGCCAGCACCGGCATTCAGGGACGTCAGGCAGATGCCCGGGTAAAAGTTTCGATGGATGCATACGCTGTGCACGGGCTTCGGGAAGAGCAGGTGAGCTATCTTCATGCCCTTACCCATTTAAGTCCCACCCATGTGTATGGGGTGGCGTTCGAGCGAGGAACGGCAGTGGAATATGGAGACCGTAGGCAATTGTATATCAGCGGTACTGCCAGCATTGACCGGGAAGGAAAGGTGGTACATGTGGGCGATGTGGCCCGGCAGATCCTGCGTATGTGGGAAAATGTGGAGAAACTACTGGAGGAGGGAGGTGCGTGCGCCCGTGACCTGGCTCAGGCTACGGTCTATCTGCGCGATGCTTCCGATTATTCCGTGGTGCGTCCGTTGCTGGCGGACAGGATGCCCGGAGTCCCGGTACATTATGTATCCGCTCCGGTGTGCCGTCCGGCGTGGTTGATAGAGATGGAATGTATAGCCATCGTTGCCCGTCACCATCCGTCATATCCCGATTTCTGATGAAAGGTAATTAATGTAAAAGTGTCTCCAACCTCAGTTGCGAATATTGCAATATGGGGTACACGGATGATAAGAAATCTGGATTAGCCCCTGATATTTATGTGCTTGTTGCATGTAAGGCTGAGCACATTTCTTTAAGAACCCTTATCAATAAATAAGCCGCTTTACTGTCATACATATTGGCTATGGTAACCATAACGGCAATAAGAAAACCATTTTGTCCACTATGGTATGGGGCGTTTTATGCCTTTTACCTTTTTATGTCCGTCAACACCGTTCAAGGAAGCATTGTTACCCCATTTTACGCTTTGACTGTCCATGATACCAACACTTGGTTCCATGCTTTGACCGCGCTTCACTCGTACATGACCACGTAATTTTTCCAGTAACAAGTCAAAGTTCAATGGGGAAGCCCATTTGCGATAATAGTAATAGACCAACTTTTGGTATATATTGCCACTCGGTTTCCGTTAAATCAGTCTGATACATCTTTTTTAAAGTTTGGTCGCTTCAAAGAAAGATACAATTGGGCTGATACGGAAACTTCTTTAGAAAAAGAATTCAGACATTTTTTAACAGGTGCTAATATTACGGAAGAATTTTGATTTGCATTTTGAATCGAAATATAATTTAGAAATAGATCTAAATTACTATCTAATTGTTAGTCTTATTTTTAGATTAAAAATTAAATATCTATTTTTGCAAAAAACAAATGGTTTTTGATGATTTTTTAAAACTGAAGGTGAACTTTTAGGGTGCTGTTATTGTTATGATTAATCTAAAGACTAAGGCTGATGAGAATTACGATGCTTTTGTATTATTGAAGGATAATGGCAAACTTAATTCTTCAATACATTGTGCTTATTACTCAGCTTTTTTATTATCTATATATTCATTATGTGTGAAATTTGGATATCTTTATGAAGATATACAGAATAATTCAAGAGGAAAAGATAATCATGCTTATATCAGGAATGAGTTGGGAAATAAGATACGTCAAGCGAAACTATTAGATTGTGTTGAGTTTCACACTTGCCTTAGTAAATTAAAAAAGGAACGAAAAAAAGCTGATTATTCGAAAAATCTGGTTACAAATAAAGATGTAGTAAATATACAAGATACTATAGATAAATTCAGAAATTTGATAATTACAAAATATATTTGATTATGGATGCAGTGAAAGATTTTATCATTGAACGATTAAAGAAACTTAGTAATATGTTCAAGGGCATTTCTATCAAATATGCGTTTGACAGTATAACTGAATTTCATATAATTGAGATATCACCGGAAAATATTAGAAGAAGAGATGATGAATACATAAGGTGGGAGTCTGAAATGTGGAATGATTTCTTTGCCATGTTTCCGGATGAGGATTTGCTTATTTCGGAGCCTTGCGAGTCTAATGATATGCATAATGTGTTATTTGACAATATTCCGATTGTGGATAGTGGCAATTTGCTTTATTGTATAGATTTAGATTTTGGTGAGATG
Organism: Bacteroidaceae bacterium; assembly: GCA_011959205.1. GTDB lineage: Bacteria > Bacteroidota > Bacteroidia > Bacteroidales > Bacteroidaceae > Phocaeicola. The sequence continues at coordinate 2,989 of BLLV01000255.1, read as the reverse complement.
GATTCTTTTTTTAATATTGACACTATAGATTTGTTAGCAGCGTGATTATGGCAGAAAAAGTAGCAAGTTTCCGTTTAAAGGAATATAAGATAAATAAGGCTAGTATAGAATTTGATCCTGATAAACCTCTGTCTAAAATGTCAATAGAGATCGAGAGGAAAGGTGGTATAGAGGAAAATAATATTTATAGGATAAATATGTATATTGGTGTTTCTGATGAAACGAACAATTTCAAAATCAGCGCAAACATGGTAGCTTTGTTTGAATTTGATTCTGAAATATCTGAAGAGAATAAAACTAGTTTTGTAAATTCGAATGCGCCAGCCATTTTGTTCCCCTACTTTAGGGCATATATATCTACATTGACATCTCTTTCTGGAATGCAACCTGTTATCTTGCCGACAATAAATTTTACTAGAATGCTGGAACAGCAGGAGAAATAAATAAACATTGTCTATACACCTTTTCAACTTCTTTTCTCACTTTTTTAGTGATAGTCTGTTTCTTGTATTTTTTTCCATATTCAGGTATTCCGGATGTTGATGAGTTTCCCAAATGCTACACTTCATGGTAAGGACTGCGACAAGAAGGTTCTTCTGCCATGTTTTTATAAACCGGAATGTTAAAACAAACATATTTTCTTGAGGACATTTTTATGTTATAGGCTGAAAAACAGCCGATAAAATTGTTGTAGCGGAAAATAGAATGCTTACTTTTGACAGGATATCATAAGTATCTGTTCGGATAGTATTAGCTTGTTTGCTGGGAAATCCCCATCTTTGCTTTTGGGTTACAACCTGATAAAACTTTGAATACTAACCTTAAAAAAAAAGTGTCATGAAAAAGCTATCTTACCTTTTTGCCGTGGCAGTTTCCGCAACTTGCCTCTGTGCTTGTACAGATGTGGCCGATGTTCTTTCGGTAAAGCAAATCCCGGCCGATGCGCGTAGTGCCTCGGGTGCCGACGTAGTTTTTCAGTGGAACAATGAAGAACAAACCATCGACGGTTTTGGCGTGGCGCAGGCCGGCTGGTCCGACTACCTCTATGCCCACCGCAAGCGTCAGGAGATTATGGATGTGATGTTCGGGCAGGACGGGCTACGCCTCAGCATCCTCAGGGGTGAGGTGTTCCCCCATTACGATGAAACCACATTCAATATGGACGAGGATATCGACCTGCCTTTGGACGATCCTTTTTTCGATATCGATTTCAACCGCGATGAGAACCGCGTTGCCGAAGGCATTGCACAGCGCAACGGACAGTTGTGGATCATGAAAAAAGCGAAGCAGGAATATGGTGTGGACAAACTCATCTTCTCCGCCTGGTCTGCTCCGGCTTATATGAAAAGCAACGGCAACACTTCGCAAGGTTCGCTGAAACGCGACAGCTACCAGGCTTTTGCCGACTATCTTTCCAATTTCTGCGATGCCTACACTGCGGCAGGTCTGCCCGTCTATGCCATCTCTCCGGCCAATGAACCCGAATATGCGGCAAGTTGGAGTTCGTGCCTCTGGCTTCCCGGCACCACTACGCTGGGTCCGTTCATTGTGAACAACTTGGGTCCCAAACTGAGGCAGACCCATCCCGAAACCCGGATTATCTTTGGCGAGAATGCCCAGTGGTCTGCCATTCTGGGATTTGTCATGGGCAGTAAGAACTATGTGCGCGATATTCTGACCTTGAATCCTAAAATCACCAATTTCCCCATCATAGCAGCCGGACACGGCTATGTGGATCCCGTGACCAAGAAAGATCCTGCCATTGAACCGTTTGACAAAGCCGAATCGAAGGGAATTCCCGTGTGGCTGACCGAAATCAGCGATCCTACGGAAAGCTATGATGCCACCATGACCAGCGGCTTGAAATGGGCGAAGAAGTTCCATCGTTTCTTGTGTGAGGCCAATACCGGTGCCATTGTGTGGTGGGCAGGTGCCATACCCGACGGCGGAACCACCGAGGGGCTGATTAACATTGAAAAGAACCGCGTGGACTATGAAGTGACCAAGCGGTGCGAGGTGTTCGGCAACTTCTCCCGTTATATCCCCGTGGGCAGCAAGCGCATTTCAGTGCAATATGATTCCGAACAAGGCTATATGGTGTCGGGCTATAAATATGGTGGCAACGGTTATACGGTTGTAGCCATCAACCCTGCGGATCATGAAGTAGTTATTTCGCTGGCTCTCGAAAGCGCTCAGGTTTCCGGTGCTTTGCAAGGCTACGTCACCGATGATACCCGTAAATGGGAGCCGGTGGAAGCCGTTCAACCTGCCGATGGTGTCTATAGGCTGACTTTGCCGGCTCGTAGCGTGGTTTCCTACACCGGAACCGTGTTGAGTAGCTCGTCTCTGTAACATTGATTTTTGTTTTTATTTCCACACTGCAATAGTTTTTTGTTCCGTCACCGCATTGTGCTGATACACAGTAATATGCGGTGGCGGAACTTTTTGTATTCCCACGAAGTGTTTTTTTTTGTTTTTTTCTTGCAGAATCCGGTTCGCCAGGTACCGGTTTCCATGTTGGGTACGTAATCTTGGTATATTTACGGCAGTATCCGTACAAGGGGATGGGAGGATCCATGCAAGAAGGCCGCATCAGCTGTGTTACCACCCGGGTGAACACGCCTTTTCACTTGCGTGAAGAGCCGTTGTCACCTGTGTGAAATACTTGCTTCACCTAGGTGAAGCAATAAAGGTATAAGACTGCTTTCACGGGTGCATCCTATTGATAAGATACATCTATCGGAACTTTTCCACTCTGTGTGTGGTGCCCGTTATGTTGTACATGGATGGACAACGCCTCCGCTTACTTACCGATTGGGGGGCTTTATGAATGTTTTTACACAGTAATATGCTGGTTCTGAATGTGATAAGGTGTTTGTGAATTTTTATGTTCCACATTAAATTCAGATGTGTTTCTTTGTATTGAAGGATATTTTTTTTTGATCTTGATAGGATTTCATTGTTTAATGCTTGAATTGTATTTGTTCCT
>BLLV01000254.1 GCA_011959205.1 Bacteroidaceae bacterium | reverse complement strand
GGGTGCCGGACTGATCAAAGGAGGTGACTTGGACAACGCCATCGTAATCTACGAAAAAGAGATGAGCCAGGAAAACTATGACAAACTGGCGGATGTGATGGGTGTCCCCCACATGGATGCCACCAAACTGGGCTATATCAATCATATCCCTCTGGTATGGGACAACGAACCGGCACGCCACAAACTGCTGGACATCATCGGCGACCTGGCACTGATAGGCAAGCCCATCAAAGGCCGTATCATCGCCACCCGTCCGGGCCACACCATCAACAACAAGTTCGCCCGCCAGATACGCAAAGAAATCAAACTTCACGAAATACAGGCTCCATCCTATAACTGTAATGAGACCCCCATCATGGACGTAAACCGCATCCGCGAGTTGCTCCCGCACCGTTATCCGTTCCAGTTGGTGGACAAGGTTGTCGCCATCGGTGCCAACCACATTGTCGGTGTGAAAAACGTAACGGCCAACGAACCTTTCTTCCAGGGACACTTTCCGCAGGAACCTGTCATGCCGGGTGTGCTTCAAGTGGAAGCCATGGCACAATGCGGCGGTCTGCTTGTTCTGAACTCTGTGGACGAACCCGAAAGATACTCCACCTACTTCATGAAGATAGACGGAGTGAAATTCCGTCAGAAAGTAGTGCCGGGAGACACCTTGTTGTTCCGTGTAGAATTGTTGGCTCCTATCCGCCGGGGCATCTCCACCATGAAAGGATACGTGTTCGTAGGCGAGAAAGTAGTCTGCGAAGCCGAGTTTATGGCACAAATAGTAAAAAACAAATAACCACTAAAAAAACAACATGATTAGTCCATTAGCATATATACATCCCGAAGCAAAGATTGGTGAGAATGTAGAGATCGGTCCTTTTGTGTTTATCGACAAGAATGTAGTTATCGGCGATAACAATACAATCATGCCTAACGCCAACATTCTGTATGGCTCACGCATAGGAAACGGCAACACCATTTTTCCGGGAGCTGTTATAGGCGCTATTCCCCAGGATTTGAAATTCCGCGGTGAAGAAACGACTGCCGAAATAGGCGACAACAACACCATTCGCGAGAATGTGACCATCAATCGTGGTACAGCGGCTAAAGGCAAGACCGTAGTGGGCAGTAACAACCTGTTGATGGAAGGAGTGCACGTGGCGCATGATGCCATCATAGGCAGCGGCTGTATCATAGGCAACGCCACCAAGATGGCAGGCGAAATCATCATTGATGATAACGCCATCATCAGTGGTGCCGTATTGATGCACCAGTTCTGCCGGGTAGGCGGTTACGTAATGGTACAGGGCGGCTCACGCTTCAGCAAGGACATCCCTCCTTATATTATAGCAGGACGCGAACCCATAGCCTACGCCGGAATCAATATCGTAGGACTCCGCCGCCGCGGATTCTCCAATGAACTAATAGAGAATATACACAACACCTATCGCATTATTTATCAGAGCGGTATGAACGTTACCGATGCCTTGGAACAAGTGCGCAAAGAAATACCTATGAGCAAGGAAATAGAATATATTATTTCTTTCATAGAAAATTCTCAAAGAGGTATCATCAGATAACAAAGTTTTTTTATAACTTTACTGCACGAAAAAAAAGTTATATAGTATATAGTAGAAATATATGGTTTACAGATTTACAATAATCTCTGACGAAGTCGATGATTTTATAAGAGAAATAAAGATAGATTCGGAAGCGACTTTCTTTGATTTGCACGAAGCGATATTGAAAGCGACAGGATATAAAGACGATCAGATGACCTCTTTCTTCATTTGTGATGACGACTGGGAGAAAGATCAGGAAATCACGCTGGAAGATATGGGAAGCAGTTCGGAAGAAGACAGCTACATCATGAAAGAGACCCGCCTGAGCGATTTGGTGGAGGACGAAAAGCAAAAATTGCTGTATGTATTCGATCCGCTGGCAGAACGGGTGTTCTTCATTGAACTGTCGGAAATTATCACCGGCAAAGACCTTGACAAAGCAGTATGCTCGCGCAAAGCCGGAGAAGCCCCGAAACAAACCATCGACTTTGACGAGATGATGGCCAAAAACAATAGCGGAAATCTGGATATAGACGAGAACTTTTATGGGGACCAGGACTTCGATATGGAAGACTTTGATCCCGAAGGATTCGATATGGGCGGTGCCTCCTCACCGGACCCGTACGAGCAAGAAAACTATTAATCTTAACAGGGGCGGACGGTGAACGTCCGCCCCTCTCTTTTTCATCAAAAGACCATGTGTGACACCCTTATCGTCCTTATCGGCCCTACCGGTGTAGGAAAGACCGAACTAAGCCTTTCCATTGCCGAACACTTCCGGACATCCATTGTCTCGGCAGACTCACGCCAACTGTATGCGGATCTGAAGATAGGAACCGCCGCCCCTACCCCCGGGCAACTGGCGCATGTTCCGCATTATTTTGTCGGGACATTACAACTGACGGACTATTACAGCGCCGCACAATACGAAACAGATGTACTGGCACAACTGGACATCCTGTACCAAAAACATGACACCGTAGTACTGACCGGAGGGTCCATGATGTACATAGACGCCATCTGCAAAGGCATAGATGATATCCCCACCGTGGACAACGAAACACGCCAGCTGATGCTGCAACGTTACGAACAGGAAGGGCTGGACTCTCTTTGCGCCGAACTAAAACTGCTGGACCCGGAGTATTATAAAATAGTGGATCTGAAGAATCCCAAACGAGTGATACACGCCCTGGAAATATGCTACATGACCGGAAAAACCTATACCTCTTTCCGTACCCGCACGCACAAGGAACGTCCTTTCCGTATCATCAAGATAGGACTGACCCGCGACCGCGAAGAATTGTATGACCGCATCAACCGCCGTGTGGACCTCATGATGCAGGACGGCTTGCTGGAAGAAGCCCGGCAGGTATATCCTTACCGACAGCTGAACTCGCTCAACACGGTAGGCTACAAGGAAATGTTCAAGTACCTGGACGGAGAATGGACACTGGAATTTGCGATTGAGAAAATCAAACAGAATTCCCGCATCTACTCCCGTAAGCAGATGACCTGGTTCAAACGGGACAAAGACATCGCCTGGTTCCACCCCGACCAGCAGACAGAGATTTTGCAATATATTCACTCATCACTAACCACTAATCACTAACCTCTATTTACGTTCATGAAAAAATTACTGACCGTCATCATGGCTTGCATCATAAGCCTGGGAGCAACCGCCCAAATCTCGAAAGAAGCCTTCGGGAAATGGCATCAGAACAAGTATTCCATGTTCATCCACTTCGGCCTTTATTCCGAACTGGGAGGCGTATGGGAAGGCAAACCCGTCACCCGGGGATACAGTGAACAGATACAGTCGTTTGCCGGCATCTTCAGTGACTGGTATGGAGATACCGCCCTACGGTTCAATCCTACCCTGTTCGATGCAGACGCTATCGTGTCACTGGCCAAAGAAGCCGGTATGCGCTCCATCGTCATTACCACCAAGCATCACGACGGTTTCTGTATGTTCCGTACAGCCACCACCGACTATAATTCATACGATGCCACCCCCGGCAAACGCGACTTCGTAAAAGAGATGGCGGAAGCTTGCAAACGCGGCGGAATCAACTTCGGCATCTATTTCTCACTGATAGACTGGCATTTTCCGCAAGCCTATCCCATCTCCAGCCACAACTGTGATTTCATCACCCCACAGCATCACGAATTCACTAAAGCCCAAGTTACCGAACTGCTGACCCACTACGGTCCCATCTCCGAACTTTGGTTTGACATGGGTTCCAACACTCCTGAACAAAGCAAGGAACTGTATCAACTGGTGCACAGATTGCAACCGAACTGTATGGTAAGCGGCCGGCTGGGCAATGATCAGTATGACTTCAGTGTCATGGCAGACAACACATACCCCGAAGGCTCCCTGCAGACCGCATGGCAAACAGCCGCATCCATGTTCGATGAAACCTGGAGCTACCGTTCCTGGCAGAAAAGAGGGGACGTCCACACCAAAGCAATGGAAAAACTGCGCAGCCTGATCAATGTGGTTTCCCACGGTGGAAACTTCCTGCTGAACATCGGCCCCAAAGGCGACGGTTCCGTAGTTCCCTTTGAAAGGGAAGTGCTGAAAGAAATCGGTGCCTGGTTACAGAAAAACGGTGAAGCCATCTATGGCACGGAAGCCTCTCCTTTCCGCGAGCAATTCGACTGGGGAACCATTACCCGCAAAGGCAATAACCTCTACCTCATCTTATCGGGCAGCCGCCCTGCCGATGGCAAAATCACGTTGAACGTGCCGGGATGCAAACTGCAAAAAGCAGACATTGAAGCGATTCAGAAAGGGCAGAACCTGATCTTCACACTGCCCGCCAACGCATACGGCAAAGACATCCAAGTGATTTGCGCCACATTCGACCAACTGGTGGAACCGCAACCTATGGCTGCACAGCGCACTCCTAATTATAGTTATTCCTGCTTCGATTATTACAGCAACTACCGAAGTACGGTAAGCTATCAATGGAGCATCAACAAATCCAACCTCAATGCACTGGAATTTACCTATACCCCTCAGGAAGCCGGCAAGGAATTACTGGTTGAAGTGGACGGAACGCCTTATACAATCACTCTTGACGCAGGCAAGGCACAAGCATTGAACCTATCTTCCAAGACCGTATGGGGGCAACGTTACCTCTGCGGACCGGGCAGCGGATTGTTCGACGCTCCTGCCACCATCCATACCGATCCGGACAAAGCACCGGTAAGAAAAGGACAATGGAAAGAAGTGAATGAGGAAAAAGCCATGTTCCCCAGCAATATTCTGGAAAGTTATTTCCTGATGCAGCAGGTGGAATCGCCCAAAGCGCAGGATGTTTTAGTAGATGTAGGTGCCGGAAACGGTATCGAAGTCTATCTGAACGGCAAGTCGGTCATGAAACACCTCAACCCCTACCGCTGCAAGTTCCGTGAAGAGAAGGTGCTGCTGCCGCTTCAAAAAGGCCGTAACCAAATTGTGGTAAGAATGTACAACCGCTTCGAGAAAGAAACAGGCTACCTGCTTCGTCCGTCAGCGGAACAGGTTGTCTACAAGCAGAAATTCATTTTGCCACAAGTGGCAAAAGGGAAGCTTCATACGGTTGTGGTAAGACAGAACAATCTGCCATCCATCCATAAGGATACAGAATTATCCAATCTGAATGTAGAGGCAAGATAAAGCTTTGCTAGAAATAAAAAGAAGTACCCCCTCCCCCGGATGTTTCTGTGATGAAATGTCCGGGGGAAGTAACCTGGCCGGCACATAATCAGTCCTGGTCCACACCGTTCCGATATCATGCTTTCTTCCTGTCCGCTTGATAATTCAGAATCACCCCTAACACTATCAGCACGGAAAGTACCATCCATGCAACATTCAGAAAGATCCCTCTCCATTCCTGCCGGGTGATGAACTGTGAATACAAAGGCCGTATAACCGGAGCTTGAGGATGCTGAAGCTTGCAACGGGAGCGGTCAATCGCTTTCTGGTAATCATCCAAATCAAAAGTACAACGCTCATAACATAGAACGGGTTGTCCTTTCTCATGCCTCACCGGAACCACCCATGCCTTAACTTCCCGCTCCTCATACTTATGGCGGGGCAATGAATCGGTAAATGCAGGAGCTACAGAAAAATGATATTGTTTCTGTTCCTTACGATAGCGGTGTCTGCCCATACTTCGCGTCACCTCACGAGTGACAGTCACACTGCTCTTTCTGGCATAATCCACTTCAAGAGTATCGAAAGTGAAATACAGGGCATTGTTCTCCGGATTATACAAATCGGTAACAGCATGATAACACACCACCTCGTCCGCCGAATGAAACAGCCAGTTCTGCAAAGGAATAGTGAAAGCCACACTTGCAACCGCCATTAATATAAGGAAAGGGACTTTCCATCTTGAAGCAACCATAAAAGTTCCCCCGGCAAGAGTGAGTAACGGAGGGGAAGCATACGTCGCAATTTGTAACCAACCACCCGGATTAAGACCCAGAACAACGGTGAACAAAATTCCCACAAAAGAAGGAATGAAAAGTAACAGTAACAGCTTTACAACCCAATTTTTCATATTCAATATTAGTTTTATCCTGCCAAAGATAGCAATATAATTCCTGTTGTCTAAATCAAATTAGTAAATATTTTATCTATACAACAAGGATATGATCATAAAATTGACTGGAAAAAACAATAAGATAAGATCAGTAAAAAAATCAGCTGTAAAGGAGGAATATTTCCACCCTTACAGCTGATAACTTTATCTAATCTTACTATTCAGACTTTCTTCCGCCTGTAACTACATCTCTGCAAACAAGGGGAAAATATTTATTCGGCAATCGTCACATTCGTCACCCTTTCCAGCCAGAAGCGGTTCCGGTTAGGATGGAACGGTTTGTATTCCGTATTCAACTTAATGGTGTTATTGCGGAAGACCAACCCATCGACAGACTTGGCATAAAGAATAGGAGCGTCGAAGGTTTCAAACTCATTGTCTTCAATCACAATGCCACCCTCGGGTCCGCCGTGGAAATATTGCTGCTGTCCCTTCAGGTCGGGAATCTCCGGATAGATGGAGATAACCGCATTGGTAAACTGGAACAGATTAGTCAGCGCGTTTACAAAACGGTTCTTACGGATAATGACATGACGGCAGGCACCGGTCTCAAACCAACCGTTGCAATCGCCGCAAAGCAGAATAGCAGCTCCCGAAGTATGGTCAAACAAGTTATTCTCGACGATAGTCTTGCGCGGGGTACTGAACAAAGAACCGCGTGCACGGTTATTACGGATCACATTGCCGGAAAACAAAACTTCAGGAGTCCATGTGAGGTTCTCTATTCCGAAACCACTTTGTTCATTAATTACCTGGTCTACCGGTTCCCGGAACGTAATCAGGAACTCGCGCGCACCTTCGGTCTGTTCTTTGTCATAAGGACGGATAGAAATGATCTTATTCTGTTTTCCGACCAGTTCCATCGTATTCGAACGGATAAACTGCACCTCATCGCCCGGGCATCCCCACTCGAATCCCCACGACTGACCATGCATATAGCGGCCCACCAAGGTACGGTCGTCCACCCGCTTCACCACTTTCAAATAAGTGCCATGTACATTGATGGCATCATCCATCATCCCCTCATACAACCCGTTGCAAGACACAATCTTACCCTTACAACCGGAAAAATGGGTCGCATCTGCCTGCGTGGTAAAATAACGCGGATCGGCATCCCCTTTCAAACATACTCCAAACTTCTCAAGTGTAATATTTTCACAAAGCTGTGCCAACAATCCCATGCCTTCCGCATAATGTACCTTCACATTCTCAATCGTTGTATTGACATCATGGGAAAGGAATATACCGGGTGTGGGACGTCCCCAGCCACGCATGGCCACCACTGTCCCCGGCACCAGGCGGACATCTTTCCACCCCGGAGCATGGATACGGCGCGGAGCCACCTCACTGGCTCCTTTCGTCGGACAACCTATGTCACTGGTATTGTAAACCAGATGTTTGGTATCCCCGTCAAAAGCAATTCCCCACGAGTGTCTCATGGTCCATCCTTCACCATAAGCCTCGAATATGGAATCTTTAGCAATGCGATAATCGACCCACGGAGCCGGTTCAAAAACAATTCCATCCTGCGGATCGTTTTCTACGATCTTCACCTGGGCAATATGGGGGTTCTCGAAATCGATGCTGAAGTTCTTTAACAGACAGTTCTCGGAACGCAACAAGGAAACAGGCAACATCCTGCCGTGAAATACAAATTCGGAACCTTGCCCGTCTAATGTCAGATTCTTCATGTCCTCTAATGCGATACCGACTTTTTTGGGATTCGTTTGGTCGTGATTGGAAATATAATACTCGCGCACAGCGGCTCCTTTTTCATGAAATTCATAACGCCCTTCGGGAAAACGGAGGATTACCTTCTCACCTTCCTTATATTCCGCCTTTATCTTGGCAAGCGCTTTTTGAAGAACCGGAGAGGCATTTTTACTGCTATTGGCTTTCAGACCGAAAGCAGAGATTTCATAGACTTTCTGAGCAGAAAGAGTGGTGCACGATAACACCAGACTCAATGATAAAACAGATAATAATTTCATTTTCAGTTAGAATTAAGAATTAATCGTATTGAAGTTTAAAGATACAGTGAAAGGAAATAGCCCAATCTATTAATCAGATTTGTTTAAATTCTTTTAACATAGACTTGAAACAAAACACAAGCATGAAAAAGGCTTGAAGCAACCTCTTTCTACTGGCAAACAAAAAGGAAATGCAGCCCCAGCTGCACTCCCCCTTTCCTTATCCTTGTTACTATTTTTAAATAGAATGTTATAAAATTATTTTAGAAAGTGTCATGATATCCTTTCACCTTGTTCCAAGCATCCACACCACCCGTTCTCCACTTTGGAGCAGATGCAGTCATATAAACCGCATCCCCCTTGGGCACAGATGCTTAAGAACAACATAAACTCGATACACTTCACTTAAATGCTACATTATTTGTCAGCTTCCGCCGCCCATTCTTTGGCTCCCTGTTCTTTCAGTTTAGCGGTGAATGCTTTGGCTTTTTCCATACTTGCCTGTTCTTCTTCAGGGCTTGCATAAGCATGCTTGTAGCCTTTCACCACGTTCCATTCTCCACGAGTGAAGTCGGGAAATTCTACGGCAGCGCAGTTATTGTCCATAGATATCTCACCCAATTCGGCCAGTGCGCACCACTCGGCAAGGTCATACACATCCATATCCAGAGGCAGACCATTCTGCAAACAATATACCAGACGACTGTCCATAATAAAGTCCATACCCCCGTGTCCGCCTACCTCTTTGGCTATTTCACCATACTTCTTCAGAATAGGGTGCTGGTATTTCTCAACCAAAGCATCCATTTCAGCTTGTGGCAGGAATCCGTGTGAGCTGAGATTGTCCACCTTGGGTTGTACTCCTGAAGCACTCAACTGATCAGCTCCCAATGCGTAGCCTTCTGTAGGATATTTGTTGGCGAACCCTTTCACGCCTGTCAATTGATACAAACGGTTATAGGGTTGCGGAGTCATTACATTGTGTTGTATTTCGATCACTTTACCGTTTTCGGTACGAATCATAGTCGTAGTGTGATCTCCATTACGGAAATTAGTGCAGTCTGAACCTGTTTTGGCTTCTACCAATCCTTTTCCTACTACTGATTTGGTATCCATGGCAGTCAGTGTCTTCATACGGTCGCCACGGTGAATATCCAAAACTTGTGCCACAGGGCCAAGGCCGTGTGTAGCATACACATCGCCACGATGACGCATATTGAATTCCAGACGCCAGCCCAGTTTGTCGTTTTCACCGTTTTTCCAGTAATAATCCCAGAAATCGCTGAGGTTGTGGATGTAAGCTCCTTGTGCGCGGATTACCTCACCGAACACACCGTTCTGCGCCATGTTCAGCGTATTCATCTCAAACCAGTCATAGCAGCAGTTTTCCAGAATGAAGCAGTGCTTGCGTGTTGTCTCGCTCAAGTTGACAAGATCCCAGCATTCCTGCAGGTTCATGGCAGAAGGTACCTCGATGGCTACGTGCTTGCCGTTCTCCAATGCGCATTTGGCAATGGGGAAGTGGTGCAACCAGTCTGCGGCGATATATACCAAATCAATATCATCACGTTTACAAAGTTCTTCGTAACCTGTCTCACCCGAGTAGATTGCCGCTTTCGGCATAGAAGCTTTCTTTAAAATGTTCTGGCATGCTTCCGCACGTTTAGGGTCATAATCACAAAGCGCCACGATTTGGGTACCGGGAACATGGGTGAAACGCGATACAGCTCCGGGACCACGCATTCCCAAGCCAACAAAGCCTACACGCACCACCTCCATTTTAGGAGCAGTAAGTCCGATCACGCTTTTTTGTCCGGCAGGACGTTCGGGGCTTTTTACAACAATAGTTCCCTCGCTCCACTCCCATTGCGTACCTTTATCGGTCGTATGAACAGTAGGAGCCTGAGGTGAACATGCACTCAGCACAACACATGCGCCGGCTACGAGTAATAGTTTGATTTTTTTCATGATAATTGTTTTATAAATAAATAATAAATGAATCGGTTTATGCACGAACACATAATAAATACGCCTATAAAGGACCTTCCCCCCCCAGTGAAAGTGTTTTTTTTAGAATCCATGTATTTCCATTCATTGTCATTCAGAAGGATAAACAAAGGCTTGCTGTCCATTGGACATGGAAAAACAAGCCTTTTTCATTGTTTATTCAAAAAAGTTGAAGAAAAGAAGAATCATCAGTATCCAGGGTTCTGGTCATCTTTCAACAGCGGATTCACGTCCATGGCAGAAGTCGGAATAGGCATCAGGAGCAAACGATCTCCCCATACTTTATCTATTACAACATATTTTTGCCATTCTTTTTTCACCGGATCAAATCCTCCACAAGGTGCTGTACTTTCGCCATTCATCGCCTCACGACAATATTCCAATCCGTAACGACGTATATCATCGTAACGATGACCTTCGGCTGCCAGCTCAATACGACGCTCATTGCGTACCAACTCAAGAGCCGCATCTTTTGACAGACTGTTCGGGACATTGGGCATACCGCAACGGTCGCGCAAATCATTCAAAGCATGCTGAACTTTTTCATCCCAACCATTATTTTGTACACGAGCTTCAGCATAAGTCAACAAAACCTCAGCATAGCGAATGACCGGATAATCCTCCACACTCTGCCAACCTTGATAAGGAGTAAGAGAAACCAACTTACGGTAATTATATCCGGTCCAAGATTCATTTCCATCTGATCCGGCTTTCAAAGGATCCCACATATAATAGAAATCACCGGAGAAGTCCGTTTCCTGCCATCCTTTCAATGGAAATAAAATAGAAGCATACAAACGGCTGTCACGATTACGGAACTCCTGCATATAAGGGATTGACTTGATGTCCAATGTAGGCACCTTTTCACGGAACACTGCCGGAGCAACCGATTTATAAGTTTCTCCCACCGGCTCTGCAAAATACTTCATCCACATATCGGCAAAACGTGCACGTCTGGTTTCTTCGGAAGGAATTTCAGGAAGAGTTTTTCCATCAATGCTCCAATAGGCATCCACCAGATCCTGCATGGGCTCAAAAGAAGAGTATCCAGATCCCATCTGACTGGGACGAATATATGTATAACGAGTCCAATCACAGTTATTATCATCTGCCATGTATTCACGTGTCAGGATATATTCAGGATTACCCGGATTGGCATTCTCTTTGTGCCACAAGGTTTCATAACTGAACAATCCTTTTACAAACTTGTCTTTGTCAATACCCACTTCAGCAAAATCAATATATTTCTCCATTTCATCAGCTTCCTGCTGTTGTGCCGCATTCAAAGAAGTTACACGGAACAAGGAATGATGTCCTTCCGATATCACTTTGCCGGCAGAAGCCTCAGCCTCTATATAGTTACCGAAATAAAGGGCAGCGCGGGCACGCAAAGCCAAAGCAGCGGCACGGGTAATACGGCTTGACTCATACAAATAACTGCCATCATATTCATCAGGAAGTATTTCGGCTATTTCATTCAGCTCGCTCAAAATAAAAGCCTGTACTTTTTCTGCCGGATCGCGTTTTGCATAAGGTGCATTATATTCGGGCACATCAGTAAAAAGATAAGCCTTGCCAAACTTCGTAGTCAGTTGTAAATACTGCCAGGCACGGAAGAAACGGGCTTCTGCCTTCATACGTTCCTTCAGTCCTTCACTGATATCACATTTATCTACATTGATGATAAAATTATTGGCTATGCGGACTGTACTATAACCATAACCAAAATCATTCCCTGCCGTGATACCATTGGTTTGTACCAACTCATAGGGACCTTCCCACGGTTTATGGCTATGCGCGTTATCGGTATACATTTCATCCCAGATATCCATGCCCGGGAGTTCTGCATACAACGCGTTCAATCCATTCCAAGCATCTTTCTCGTTTTTCCAGAAAGTCTCGGTAGATATATCAGAAGGTGGAACAACGTCCAAATCACATGAAACCATAGATGCACACAGCAGTGCAGAAAATGTGATATATTTAATGTTGAATTTCATAATTTTATTTTTTTGAATTAGAATGATACGTTAACACCAAAGGCTACAGATTTAGCACCAAAAGCACTGATACCACGTCCGGTAGAGGATTCGGGATCAAAGTCCTTCATGTCTTTGTCGGCACGGAAGGTAAACAAGTTCTCGCCGGTAAGGAAGAATTTAAGGGAAGACAATCCCCAACGAGTTACCGCATCCTTCGGAACCATATATCCCAGGCTGATGGTCTTAATACGGAAGTAATCGGCATCAAACAACTGGTAATCAGAGAAATGCTTATTATATTCATCATAGTAAGTACCTCCATACAAACGGGGACATGCTGCATTTGGATTCGGATTATCTTCATTCCAACGACTTAAATGATACTTTCTCGGATTAGAATTCAACATAAAGGCAAACACCTGTTCTGACTCAAAAGCCACACTGGTACCGGAAACGCCTTGGCCAAATGCCGACAATTCAAAATTCTTCCATTGCAAATTGATATTTATACCATAAGTAAAATCGGGTACATCTTTGCCAATAATAGTGCGGTCATCATCGGTAATGTCATCCCCCCATTCCACATTTTCACGCTGGGGTACATACTTAATGTCACCGGCATTAGGCTTGCGTCCGTATTTATAATAATGTCCCGCATCAATCTCTTCCTGGGTATACAATCCATCCGTTTCCAGGCCATAATAAGAACCGATGGCTTCTCCTTCTTTCAGAATATATCTGACTACATCTCCACCATTCTGTATCATATTGTCTGATCCGGCCAAGGTTACGATTTCATTGTTATTAGTAGCAATGTTACCACTTACAGAATAAGACAGGTCACCAATCTTATTGCGGTAGGTTGCTGCCAATTCAAAACCTGTATTACGGACTTTGGCCAAATTCATAACCGGTTTTGTCCAAATACCCGTTTCTGCCGGAACGTTATAGCCCAACAAGATATCTTTAGTGTTTTTGATATAATAATCGGCAGTCACACTTAGTTTATTATCGAACAAATCGACATCCAAACCGAAGTCCGCCAAAGCTACAGTCTCCCAACCCAAAGTCTTGTTAGTAATCTGCGCTTCAAGCACCCCCTTCACCGGCTCATCATTAAAATTATAATTTGCATTGCTGCTCAGCAATTCAAAATAGTCATAATATCCTACATTGTTGATATTACCCAACGTACCATACGAAGCTCTCAGTTTCAAGTTATTCAGCCAAGTTATCGGTTTCATGAACGATTCTTCGCTGATACGCCATCCGGCGGAGAAAGAAGGGAACCATCCCCAACGGTTGTCCTTATGGAAACGCGAGGAAGCATCAGCACGAAGATTGGCTTCAAACAAGTAACGGTCTTTATATGAATAGTTTATACGACCAAAGTAAGAAAGCATTTTGCTCTCCACAATACCACGTCCATCAGGTAAATCTTTTGAAATATTATTACCTTGTTCTATATCTTCCAGACCATCGCTTACAAAATCTGTTCGTTTACTATATAACCGTTCATACTTATAATGCTCATAGGATGTACCAACCAGAAAATTCACCGCATGTTGTCCCAGTTTCAAATCATACTTGGCAGTAAGAGTAGTCATCATATTGCTGTTGCTGATCCAATACATACTCATTGAGTTCGGACTACTGTTGCCCGTACCGGGAATTTCCTTTCCTGTTTCAAAATGTACTACTTCAGGATACTCAGCCGAATAACTCTTGCTTTTATATTCATAACGCTTATAATCCAATTGTCCCGAAATGACCAAGTTCTCAATAGGTTTCAAATCAAAACCCAAATCATACATGGTATTTTCCGTAGTACTTTTGCTCCAGTTGTCAAAACTAAGCGTACGGAGTGGATTACTATTCATAAAGGTTTGTGTTGCATCCTTACCTCCGGCTATACTACCCCATTCGCCATTAGACTGCTGAGCCACCATAATAGAAGGAACCAAAACAAAATTGGCAATCCATGGAGTGCCGTTTTTTGTATCGGAACTATTACGAATATACTTCACTCCGGTTTTCAAAGTCAGCCATTTGGTGACATCACTTTGAAGGTTAAGATTCAGATTATAACGATCGTCAGTAACCCCCGGCATGAAATTATCATTAAATACATAGCCCACACTGCTAAAGAAACGTACTTTCTCACTGCCTCCGCTAAAGTTCAAAGAATGTTGGGTAGTCAGCACATGTTTGTCCAATACCAGATCAGCCCAATTCGTATTTGGATAGTAATCGGGATTGCTGCCATCTCTAAACCATCCGATTTCTTCATTCGTATAAGCCTGATTTTTTCCTCCTGAAGGATTGGCGTTATATTTAGCTTCATTTAATAAGGTCGCATAATCCCATGAATCAAGGACATCCGGTAAATAAGTCGGAGTTTTGACTCCGACATATCCACTATAAGCCACATTCATTTTCTCTGCCTTTCCTCCTTTAGTCGTAACCAATACAACTCCATAGGCTGCACGAGAACCGTAAATGGCCGAGGAAGCAGCATCTTTCAAGAATGAAATTGACTCAATCGTGTTCGGATCAAGATTGGAAAATACCGTAGCATCTGCAATAGCACCATCGATCACATATAATGGAGCAGAAGTTCCCAAGTTACCACGACCACGGAAATTAATAGAAGGTGTTGAACCCGGACGAGAAATAATAGTTACACCGGGAACGGTTCCTTGTACGGCAGACAAAACATTAGTCTGCACACGGTCTTTGATATCATCTGTACTGACAGAAGCAACAGCACCGGTCAAGTTTACTTTCTTTTGAGTACCGTAACCAATCACTACCACTTCATCCAGTGTTTTCGTGTCTTCTTTCAACGTTACATTATAAGAAGTAACTCCAGATTGCACTTTTACCACTTGAGGAAGATAGCCGATATAGCTAATCTGCAATTCATTACCCGAGACTGTCAATGTAAAGTTACCATCGAAATCGGTAATCGTACCATTGGTCGGAGCCCCTTTCTCTACTACAGAAGCACCGATGATAGGCTCTCCCAAAGCATCTTTCACACAACCGGTCACTTTCTTTGCCTGCTGCTGTTGTTGTTTTTCTACAGCAGCCACGGCATTCGCCTTTGACACAATGATCTGATTATTTACTATCTTATAAGTATAACCAGAATTTTTAAACATCTGGGCCAAGACTTGTTCAATAGTAGCATTCTGAGCCTTTACTGAAACCTTTTTGTCCAGTTTGATCTGATTGTCATTATAGAAAAAAGTATAGTCACTTTGTCCTTCCACTTCCTGCATAATCGTATGCATGGAAACATTTGACTTATTCAATGAGATGGTACCAGATTGGGCATTAACAGGTATTGCACAAACAGCACACGCCACTAAGGCACAAAAAAGTTGCCTTTTTACTTTTTGCGGATAAAATAACCGCTGGTTCGTTTTTTTCATAAATACATAATTCTTTATTAGACTAAAATCAACATGATTTTCAAAATACAGTGATAGAGGCTATGGATAGTCAAGCCTGTCTACAGTAGTTTTCACAATTGTTTTTCATACTATCATTTTTATAATTACTATTTCATTTCTTCTATGATATAATGATCATTACTTATTAATCTATAATTTAACGGCGCACTGTGTGAAATATAATTCAAAATCAAATCCAATGATTCGCTGTGCATCGTAAAAGTAAAGCGATAATGTCTGGCAATATGGGGGGCACATTCAATCTTTTGCCCATACCATTTTTCCAACCGTTCCAAAATCATCTCTAATGTCTCATTTTTAAAGCTCATTCTTTTTCCTTGCCGCCAAGATGAATAAGCATCCGCGTCAATAGTAGTGAGACTAATGCCATCAGTCTTGCTATATGTCAACTTTTCGTTCGGTTTCAAAACATAACTTCCGCCTTTCTGTTGATTACTTTCAAGCACTTCCACTTTTACTTTTCCAGTCAACAATATCGTTTCGCCCTCCTCATCACCATCATAACTAAACACTTCAAAAGAAGTACCCAACACAGTCACATCCATTTTCTGGGTTTTTACAACAAAAGGGTGTGTTTTATCAGGCGTCACTTCAAAAAAGGCTTGTCCCGAAAGCTGTACTTCCCTTTTCTCCCCAGAAAACTCTTTTGGATAAGTAAGCCGGCTGCCTGCATTCAACATAACCTTTGTACCATCAGCCAATCTCACGGAATCCATTGATTGGTATCCGGTATTCACTACATATATAATTTCTTCACCACTATTTTTCATCAACAACAAAGCTGAAAGCACCATACATACTGCAATCATCGCAGCCATTCCATATTTATAAAAGGATTTCTTTATAAAAGAAAACCTCCGCCCTCTTACTTTCTTCATAATACCATTCAGTATCTTTTCTTCCCTCACCAAATCCACTGCCTCTTCGGACATTTCTTCCCATTGTCTATGAAAAGTATCATTTACATATTCATAGTTATTCAATGCCGCACGCTCCTCTGGGCTTAAAGAGCATTTGCTTTCAAACAGCTTTTTTATAATATCTTCGTTCTTTGTTTTCATCCTTTATTTGATACCCTACGGAAATTCATCCATAAATTTCCCCTGTACTTACTATAAATACACGCCAAAAAAGACATACCCCCAATGCAAGGATACATTTTTGCTAAAAAAAATAAACTATGATTATTTAAAAGATAAAAATCAGATAAAGCATAATGTTCTTCTTTAAGAACTTGATTGCTTCATTAATATGTCGTTCTACTGTTTTCTCACTGATATTCAACCGAGTAGCAATTTCTTTGTAGGTCAGATGTTCATCACGACTCATCTTAAAAACCTCTTGTTGACGAGGTGGCAACTCACCCACCATCCTTTTAATAAATTCTTTTAAATCGGCTGCGCTTAGCTCATCTTCCATATCATAATAATCCATTGCAGCACTCAACACCGTAAGTTTATAGGCATTCTCATTGAAACTTTTACGAAACTGATTAAAAATAAGATTGCGTGTAATAATAAAAAGATATCCCTTAAAATTATCATCCGCACGTAAAAAATCACGCGTCTCCCACACTTTCACAAACACTTCCTGCACCACTTCCTCAACTTCTGTTATGGAAGACAAATACAGACGAGAGAAATTATAAACTTTAGACCAATACAATCTATACAAAGTTGTAAATGCCTTTTCATCTCCATTTTTTAATAATATAATCAGTTCTTTTTCCGACATCGCATACAAAATCTGCACAAATATATTATTAATAGTTAAGAAAAGAAGCAATATTATCTTATTTTTTAAACAAAGAAAAAAAACATCATAGAAAGTCAGATTTCTACATTATGAAAAGCCACCCAATAAATCGGCGGAGAAAATCTGCAATCAATATAGCCAAAGAAAAGATGCAATCAAAAAAAGAATCTGTAAATGCTGACTTCCCAACAGCACCTACAGATTCTTATTCATTTTATTCTTGCAGAACGAACACGTTCTTTATTTCTCCAATGCTTTCATTAATTCTTTTTTTACGGTATCCACCCCCGGAAAACCGGTGTGTTTTTGAATAACAGCCCCCTCCTTATCAACAATAATATAAGTCGGAACACCCTGTATGCTGAACTGCTTGCTCAAGTATTTCCATTGAGCCGCCGTTACCCGGTAATGCTCTCCATGAATATCCGGAATCATGTTATCCCACGTTTCCTTGGGCGAGTTCTCTCCGGCAATAAAAACATATACAATATCTTTACCTTCAAGATCTTTCTTCATCGGTTTCATCTGTTTCATAGCCATTTTGCAAGGGCCGCACCAAGTTGCCCAGAAATCAACCAAAATCACCTTACCCTTAAATTTAGAAATGATGGAATAAAATAAATCTTCATCTTTTACTTCTCCGGATTCATTAACGTTATAACCTTTCTTTTTCTTATTAGCTTCAATCGTTTCCAAAAGACGATTGTTCATCCTTGTCAGTCTGCTGAGATAATAAGGGTCATTCATCTTCTGTATCTCCCCAAAGTCTTGCATAGTCAATGGAGTAAAGTCACTGATTTTCTGAGCATATCTCATCATTTTCTGCAAGTCGAAAAAAAGTCCTTGATCTGTACCCAAATATCCGGCTATTACCTTTTTTAAAATATAGTCTTGCTGCATGGAAATGAATTCCTTAAACAAGGAATCATATTTAATCCGCAGTTCCCCCATTTTCTCCTGATGAGCTGGTGATTTTCCGGCATCTGCATCTGCTTTGAACTCACGTATTATCTTAGCATCTTCGGCAGAAACTTTATCGGAAGAGAGAATGAACGCAAATATATCACTCAACTGATCATCCATCTTCACCCTTATATAGCCCATCCCTCTTACCAAATCAGCATAACTATTGGTATAAAGCATGGCAGGCGAGTTCAGTACATTTAACTGCCGGATATAATCATAGAAATCATCGTCCAATTCCGGTTGTTTAAACTTTTGATAAGCTTCACGAGCCGGTAATCCGCAGCACTGCACATAAGCATAGGCCAAATTAGAGGTTACACGGGTCAACGTCAATGTACAAAGCAAATCATTCTGAGCCGATAAAAGATCCCGGTATGCCCGACTTCTTTTCTGATCGGAACGAATAGCGGATTGGGTTTCTTCATGTTTTTTCAACCAATAAGCTTTATACTGACCGGCAGTCATATTGTATAAGTCATTCATGTTCCAATAAACCATCCCCCATACATCCATCAAGTGTTCATCATCGGTTATCATTTCATCATTCAGAGCTGCCATGGTACCTGAAAAATAAACTTTCTTTCCATCAGCACGCTTGTTTTTCAACAACTTACTTTCAGAACGGCTCCACTCACGCAAGTTGACAGTCATATCCAATACACCATCAGGAACCAGAAAAACATCAAAGTGAATGTCACGCCCCACTGAAAAGCTGACCGTAGTCGGAGCATAAAGTTCCACCTCTGCCCGAAAAGTTCCATCTTCGTTCACTTTGATCTCAGTATCCTCGAACCTTGCCGTCAGCAAATCACAAATCCTGCAAGACAAAGGAAGTGCATAATACTTCTTATAGTCTAACAAACGTCCGGTTATCACTGATTTGCCATCCTTCAATTCAGCCTTAGGCAATGGTTCATCGTAATTCAAATTCAGTTTCTTCACTTTTTCCGGCACATCCAATTCCGGCAATTTACCATCCAGATGGATTCCCCATACCTTGAAACAGTCCTCACAATCGCTCTCAATGAAATCAATTACTTGCACTGTGGGAGGTAATAACGGAAAAATAAGACTGAAAGAAGCCTCGCCACTATCGGGCATCCAGAATTTTTCACCCAAAGTGATTCCATTACCGGAACGAATCGGATACTTCTCTCCGTTATCGGCCAACAAATAACTTTCATTACTGATCTGAATCCAATTACGGGGACGAAAAAAAGCCCTCACATCCAGTATGGTTGCCGTATCTGAAACCACCACTCTGTCAATCTCAATAGTAGAAGAATTACGGGCGATGAAAGGCGGTTGTTTAACCACCCTGTCTTTTGCCTGCAAAAGACAACAACTCACCATAGCAAGCAATAAAATACCAAACTGTTTCATTATATCTTTTATTAAGAACACTCTTACTTGTTTTCCAATTCCTTATCCAAAGCCTCCTTCACCCCTTCGTATTCCTTATGTATATCCGCGGACCAAAGTAATACCATCAAGTTCTACTTCGCATGGTGAAGCGCCAACGTGTCTTTTTTCTCTGCAGGAACAGACTTTATCGGAATATCCCCTCTAAAGAAACCTTCCTCCTTTATTTTCTTGATTCGTTTCCACGCCTGCTGGTAAAGTGTTATGCGATCTTCCGCCGGATTCCCGTTCTCATCCAAAGCATAACGCTGGTCTTCGGGAACGGCAGCCATGTATTTCTCATAATAGCGGATGGCATTCTTCGCATCTTCTTTCCAATCATAAAGCCGGGCTATTCTATAAAGAATGGAGTTTTTCTTTGTATACGTATACAATTTCTCCAATGTAGCCACCTCCTTTACCGCATCTCCCGCATAGCCGTAACATTCGGCCAGCCCGTCATAAAGACGCACCATCATACTATCAGAAGGGACCGCTATGCGGAATGCCTCCTCCATATATTCCGCACCTTCCTTTTTCCATGACGTACGTGCTGAAGCTTTTGCCAGATAATAGAGCACATTCACATCCATCGGATTTTTCTGATAGGCTTCCTTCAGATTATCGTATGCACCATAAAACCAGTTGTCGCCATAATGAGACACGCCCAAATAATAAAGAGTGAGGAAACTGCGGTCGCCCAGTCCTTTTAGTGACTCATAGCGTTTTACCGCCGTGCCGTACTCCTTCAACATACAGTAGGCTTTCGCATTCTGGCGGTTTACATCTATATGGGTCGTATCGGACAGGCGATAACGCTCTGTCACATCAATGGCATCTTTAAACTGCCGGTTGTTATTAAAAATGCCGGCAATGCGTGCCACTGTCTGGGCGTCCAGCGAGTCACGCCGATAAGCAATGTTATAACTTAGGAAAGCACTGGCGGCATCCTGCAATCCCTCGTATGCCTGTCCCAAGTATTTATATCCTGTCGCCGACAAAGAGTCGCGTTCCAACCAGCCGTGACAAGCAGTACGCGCTTCTTCATAATTTTCGGAAGCTAATAAAGAGCGTATGAATTGCAACCGGAAATATTTATTTTCCGGTTGCAGATTCATTGCCTTCTGATAACAGTCGGCCGCCCGACGTGAGTTACCAGTCAATTTGTAACACTCGGCAAGGTCGATCAAAACTTTCGTGTTTGTGCTGTCTTTCAAAATAAGAGAGTTCAATACCCCTATAGCCTGCGGATAACGATTCATCGCTTTCAGCGCCTGAGCTTTAGTAACCAGCAGTAAGGAATCCTCGCAATCGGGCTCAATCAGCGTAATTACCGTCTCATAATCATAGTTATCCATCGCCCGAAGAATTTCATTATTTACTTGGGCAAACAAGGAGACAGGAATTATACATAGCAGAAGTGTTACAAATGTCTTCATATCCTGATTTATTTTTGTTTTTTGGTGGTAATCAATATAACGCCATTCTTTCCTTCGCTCTCATATAATTTTACAGCTTCACTATCTTTCAATATGGAAATAGATTCAATAGTAGAAGCATCCATCTTCCCCATTTGCTCATAAGGAACTTTGTTACCATCAATGATAAGTAACGGTTTATCTTTCACATCCTCCAAAGAAAGGCTCCCTTTATAAAAATGCACTGAATTATTACGCATAGCAGCACTATCCATCTTCAACACGATGCGATGCGTATCATCCGCTCCAGCCGGTCTATCTAATCTGAAAGTGACCGGTACTGTATATTTCACACGAACAGCCTGTCCCTTCTGCATACCCGGTTTCCATTTCGGCATAATGGAAATAACCCGGACAGCCTCACCGTCCAAATCCGGATCAATACTCCTGACAACCTTCGGATTGGATACACTTCCATCTTTTTCCACTACAAATTGCACAATCACTTTTCCTTGCACACCCGCTTGCTGAGACTGCACAGGATATTTAATATTCTTACCTAGGAACTTCAAACATTCCGCCATACCTCCCGGAAACTCGGGCATCACTTCTACCACTTGAAAAACCGGATTTGCATCCGAGGCTTCCATAGCGCCATAGCCTACTACAACCACCTCATCTTTTCCTACCTGGCCTTCCCCCTGCAAATACACTTTTAAAGTTTTTTTCTCTGCAATAAGATCCTCCGTGACAACCAGTTCTTCCGTTTTCACATCAATGTATGAAATACGCAAAGTGGCACCGGCAGGCATTGAGATGACAAAATTCCCGTCCAAATCGGTTATAGTACCTGAAGTAGTGCCTTTTACGATCACATTCGCACCCACAATCGGACGATTTGTACCCTTCTCCAGTACCTGCCCCTGTACTTTTATTTCCTTGGCAGGATGATTTTCGGTACTTTTAACCTCTTCGGTTTTCATAATTGCTGTCAAATCATTAACTTTGACGGCTGAAATCTCATCTAACTCACTAGAGATTTCGGGACGGGCGAAGGCTGCCACGGCAATGGCCGCCAACGGGAGTACATAGAGGTACTTCAACCGTGCCCACGGATTTGATTTCTTTTTTAACATCATAGTAATACGTTTTTTTAGTGAACTGTGATTAAAGCTGTTGGCCATAGAGTAGAGCCTTGTGCCGACAGCTTTTTTAATTAATAATAACTGATATTTCTTTGCATCGATGCCTTGTAAGATCACGCTTTCGTCTGCTTCGAACTCGTGTATATTCTGCAATTCCTGTTTCAAAAGCCAGGAAGCAGGGTTGAACCATTGGAAAAAGATACAGATATCCGCTATCAGCAAATCGATGGAATGTCTCTTCCTTATATGAGCATATTCATGCGTCAGTATTTCCTCCCCGTTCTCCTTCAGGTCTTTCTCAGAGATTACTACAAACTTCATCCAGCTGAACGGAGCTATTTCTTTTTGATGGGTAATCAGTGTGATACCATTTTCCCTACGGACAAGGGTGCTGCCCTTTATCAGCCTCAGCATACGGCTCAGTGACCATACATTACGTAAAAAGAAAAATACAATGCCCAATAGATAAGCCATCAGCAGCTCTTCACACCACGTAATGGCAGATACGGGAGCAGTTTCTACAGTGGCAGTCTGATTGAGATCAGCCACAAGCAGCAGTTCTTCCCAAGTCAGCAACTGCTGGCTGACTTCCATCGGTTCTTTCATGGTCACTTCAGCAAGGGGAATGACACAAGACAATATCAGTATTCCCAACAAGGCAATACGATTGAAACGATGGAATGTCTCACGGCTCAGCAACAGACGGTAAAATAAATAGAATACCGCCAGGCAGACTGCCGACTTTACAATATATACGAAAAATGCTCCCATAGTATGTACCTTTAGTTATTCTCTTTATCCGGATTATTCATGTGCCTTTTCTACATCCCGGATAAGCTGTTTCAATTCATCCAGCGAAATCTCCTCCTCCTTCACCAGCGAAGAAACCGCTCCTAAATAAGAGTTATTGAAGTATTTACTGATAACCCCTTTCAATGTCTTCTTCTTAAAATCGTCACGGCTTACCACGGCATAATATTGATAGGTATTTCCAAATGCTTCATGACTAAGAAACCCCTTCTCCTCCAATCCTCTCACAATGGTGGACAGGGTATTGAAGTGCGGACGCGGCTCATCATAAAAATCAAGTAACTGTTTCACAAATAATGGGCCTTTTTCCCAAAAATAACCCATAATCTCTTCTTCCTTTGCTGTCAACGTTTTCATAATCTTTCTTTTGATTAGAACAAAGAACTAAAACTTTTAGTTATTAAACTAATTTTCATAGTTAAAGTAAACTAAAAGCTTTAGTTACCTGCTGTAAAACAGTATATCCCGTTTTCACCAGTAGGTGAAAACGGGATATACTTATCATAAATAGTCCACCTATAAGGAGACTACAGATCTCTATAGACTTCCCCGAACAATCTATTATTCGTCAATGACCGGCTTATTCTCCGTCAGTCTTTTCAGGCGGAGAAGTGCCTCCATATAATAATAATCAGCATAAATGATGGATGCATCAATCTCTGATCCGGCAGGCAAGTGTCCTGTGGAATGAAGCAGGAAAGCAAGTTTACTTTTACCACACTGGTATTTGTCGGAATTCAGGCTGGTCAGCATTTTTACAGCCGCCTGTTTATATTCCAATGCTTTTTCAGCCGGCAGATAACCGGACAACTCTAATAAAGCAGAAGCTACCACACAAGCGGCAGAAGCATCCCGGGGAGCATCGGGAATGGACGGATCATTAAAATCCCAATAGGGAACATAGTCTTCGGGCAGATTTTTCAGATATACATCCGTTACCTTTTGTACAAAATCAAGGTAACGGACATCTTTTGTTTCCCGATAAACGACTGTATAACCATAGATTGCCCATGCCTGACCACGAGCCCACATACTGTCATCCGAATAACCTTGATGGGTCACTCCCTTGATAAATTCACCTGTCAGGGTATCATACACTGCTACATGATAAGAGGTATAATCCGGACGAAAATGATATTTCATCGTCTTATCCGCATGAGCCACGGCAATGTCAAACAAATAAGGATTACCTCCATTCTTCGCTGCCCAGAAAAGCATTTCCAGATTGATCATATTGTCCATGATGGTATTGTGACCACCAAACATTTCCACATTGCGAGGCCATGAAAGCATAGTACCCACACGGGGATTGAACAATGCTGATAACGAATCAGCCGTATTGATGATGACTTGCTTATATTCCGGATTACCGGTCAGACGATAACCGTTACCATAGCTGCAAAAGACCAAAAAACCCAAATCATGATCGTATGCAGGAATCTCCGAGAGAAATTTCAAAGAAGCAGTAAACTTTTCGGCCTCTTCCTTTATTTTCGGATCTTGTGTATATTCATAATCATACCACAAGATGCCCGGCCAGAAACCTCCGCACCATTCTTCCTTACTCACTTTACGATAGTTCCAGTCATACTGGCCATCCATTATGTTACGAGGCATCATAGTGTAATCCACCTCCCGCCCTTTTCCATGCATAACCTCCAAAGTACGATGTACCTGGCGATCACAATATTCCAAAGCCCTGTCCACCTCCAGTTTGTTGTCCACTTCGGTACAGGCTGAAAGCAGACATAACCCTATACCTACTAATAGATTTTTTGTATTCATAATTATCCTTTCTTTTTTACTTCTTGATGCGGAACCAATCGGCATCTGCCCAACCTCTTTCCTTGCCATAAGGAGCTGTACTGAATAATCCTACTTTCGCTCCTATCCACTTACCCTGACGAGCAGTAAAAGGCACTCCGACCGATGTATATTTCCTGCCGTCCAGACTGTAGCTGAAATAACAGATACCTCCCTTAGTTACTTTCACCTGCAAATAAATATCACGCTCATAATTGGGATAGCGCCCGGCTCCGAACCGACGGCTTACAGGTAATTCCGCAAGACGGGTCACTGTTTCAGGAGTCCGTTGCTCCGCATCCTTGCAGACCACTTGATTCAATATAAACTTATCACCTTCTTTTACTACACCCAGATAGCCATAATCCCACCCCATCACTATCAGTCCGGACTGCTGTCCGTCCGCTTTCGCCGAAACTTTCAGTTTGGCAGTCGCCGTAAATTCTTCAGCAGGGAATTTTTGTAACAAGAGATTCGGCACCTCCCAGAAGTTCACAAAATCCTTGGACAAAATATGTCCATATATACGAATGTAACCCAAATCAGAGGTAAAGCCAAACGTATCCTGGTAATTGGCATGCCATTCCCATTGCAAGCCCAATTGCCTTGTGTTGAATTCATCACTCTCAATCGGTGTCTCTATAGGATAAGTCCTGCCTACATCCGGCTTTTTATAGCGTTTTACAGGTTCACCACACCCATCTCCATCCTTGTCCACCCCAATTACGGGCCAATCATTTTCCCACTTCATAGGATTCAAGTGCAAAACTCTACCATACATCGCTTTATCTTGAAAATTGATAAACCAAGACTCGCCTGTACAAGTTTCCACCCATCCTCCCTGATGAGGACCATTTATGTCTGTATCCCCCTGAGCCATAACAATTTTTGATTCGTATGGACCATACACACTACGGGAACGAAGTGCCAACTGCCAACCTGTCACCACTCCTCCTGCAGGAGCCAAAATGTAGTAATATCCATTACGTTTGTAGAACTTAGGTCCCTCGATGGTGTGATTCACCCCATCATTACCATCAAAAACCAATACAGGTTCACTAATGACTTTTGTACCTTCCGCATTCATCTCACAAACCGTAATCACACTATTGAATGCGGCACGACTGCCCGCCCACGCATGTACCAGATACACTTTTCCATCCTCATCCCACAACGGAGTAGGATCTATCATTCCTTTCCCGGCCTTTACCAAGACCGGTTTTTCCCATTCACCCAGCGGATCTTTAGTCTTTACCATGAAAATACCCCAGTCGGGATCTCCCCAATAGATAAAAAACTCACCGTTATGGTAACGGATAGAAGGTGCCCATACCCCTTTTCCATGTTGAGGAGCGTTAAAGAAGCCGGCCGGCTCTATCTCCTTCAAGGCATAGTTTGCCAAACGCCAGTTCACCAAATCCTTTGAATGAAGAATGGGCAATCCCGGGGCGCAGCCAAAACTGGAAGCGGTCATGTAAAAATCATCACCTACGGCACAAACATCCGGATCAGAGTAATCCGCATGAATAATCGGATTAATATACGTACCGTCCTTCTGATCGGATACCCATACCTTCGATACATACTGAGCATCTGCCTGTTGCCATGCACCACATATTAAAGCCGCTATAATCACTATCTTTTTCATTCTTACCTATTTAAAAATGCCCTGAAACAATCATTCTTACCTTAAAAAACGTACCCCATTAAACTTAAAAAAATCACCTAACCTCCATTTGTTAACCTAATCTGTTTATAATACGGACAAGAAAACCAATACACTCAACGAAAGTGGTTATTTTTATAATACTTGTCCTTTATACTTTTTATATTCTTTTATTTCCTGATCCGTCACTGGCACAAGTTGCATGGCTACACCGCCCCCAGGCTTCAATGCAAACTGCATGATTTGAGAAGAATCCACCAACAGACGGATACATTTCACCTGAGTACGGGTCTTTATCTTATCTCCCCCATCCGTATAAATACGGGCCAGATAGGTCTTTCCCTTATCTAAAAATGAAAGATTTACCGATTGAGCAGAACCTTCATTATTAGTCAAAGCTCCTACAAACCACTCATTACCCTTACGACGCGCCATAGTTATATACTTACCCGGAGCACCTTCTAATACTTTTGTATCATCAAATACGGTTTGCAGATTCTCGAACCATTCTATTTCGGGCTCCCCTTGATAAAATGAGGGGCGGTCATACCAGAAGATCGTTTGTAAAGGACTGTAAAAAATCAATGAAGCCGCCAACTGATGAGCATGGGTGTTCTTCAGACGTTTGTCGAAATAGCAGATGGTATAATCCGCCGCTCCATTAATCATACGGGTAAAAGGCAGAATCGTATTATGCGTAGCGTCGGGAAATTCCTCATTCCCCCGTATCCCTTCCTGAGTGAGCAAGTTAGGATAAGTACGGCTGAAACCGGATGGACGGAACTCATCATGAATATTAATCAACAATTTGTTTTCGGCAGCCAGACGAACCATATCATGCAGCCAAGTAGCCCAACGATGACTGGCATACTGTACGAAACCGGATTTCACACCTACAACTCCCCACTTATGCAGCAATGGAAAAAGCTCACGCATCTGTTTCATCAGGGCATGCTGATTGACATACACCCATACACCTACCCCTTTTTCTTTACCGTATGCGATGACACGCGGCATGTCCAGTTTGGAAACCACCTTTGTGGCATCTCCGTCATGAGAAGTACAAGGCATATACCATTGCCAGTCGAACAACATATAAGGAATATGATGGGCGGCACAGAAATCAATTGTGGCTATGGCCCCTTCGGTGGTAATAGTCGTTTCACGCATAATCTTTCCGGGCCTGATCCAGTCCGTATCGGTTATCTCACAAGGAGGATTCAGATTCTGGATGATATCATTGTGTTCCAGCAATTCTCCCGGTTTATCGGCTGCCATGATAACTTTCCATGGGGTAGCGTAATAAGTGACAATATCCACAGGACTGTACATGACCGAAGTCAGTGTATTCTGTTTAGTCGGAGAAGCTACCAATTTAGTAAGACACCAGTCATCTACATCGGCATCAGTCAAAGCCACCCACAGCCCGTTGGAAAGTTCCACAGTCAAAGCCCGTTCCACCGGCTGTTTAATATCGTTAATGGCAAGGTGCTCAAAAGGCGCTTGCGCCCATTGCTCCGCCCACGCCATCGCACCGGGGGAAAATGTATATTCAGTCAGATCCCCCACCACTTTATGAAAAATGGCCTGTGGATGTTCAGGAAAAAAATAACGGAAAGCGATGCCTTCATCGTACGCGCGCACTTCAATATTCAAACGATAATTGGAACCGTCTTTTTTGGAAAGATACATGGTTGCCTCATTATACGCCTCACGAACCGTACTACGTTCTCCATACAGAGGATGCCAAGACTTGTTGACAGCAGGCTGATAGATCACACTATCCACCTCCAAATTATCCATCCAACATTTTACCTGATTTATTTTACGGGCAAGCGCCAATTCCCAAGTACGGTTATCCAGCTGAAGACCGGCACGTGAGTTTCCGATAACCTCTCTGCCTCTATACTTTACCTGATATATTATTTCATTTACCGAAGAAGAAATTTTCTCCTGCCTGAACATGACTTCATGAACTCCCTCCGGGGAAGTCAATTTCAATTCTTTAGAATGACCTGCATAAAGCGAAGCCGTACAGGTCAACGCACATGCTATGAGTATTATTTTTTTCATAATGATTACTTTTTAATTAGTAGTACGGATGAATCGGAAAACTCACTCAACGAAAAGAAAAATAAAATCTATAGGATAAAACAATTCACCGCAGAGACCTTCAGCATTAGTTCCTGCGGTGAATAAGGAAGCACAAAAAAATTATAATTTTTGATTGTAACCTTCATTCAGTTCTTTGGTTTCTTTTCCTATTTTCACCCGTACAGGACCGGTTGCTGAATAGTACCAAGCACCATGCTGCATATAGATTGCAGCATATACGTCATGATCCGATTCTAAAACAAAGTTACCTTTCTTTAGTGAACGGCCACAGCCAAGATACATCAGTTGAATCTGACCTTCTTTTTCTCTTATCAATCCTAACCCGCCACAGAATGAAACACGTTTGGAAGGATGATGAGCCTGCATGTCCGTCGCACTGAACAGATAATCCGCATATCCGTCCGCCGTATTCACCTTCACCCCGATACAGTCATCATCTCCCTGCAAGGCTTCTACACCGAGCACATTCGGACCATTCTTTTTATACGCTTCATAAACAGAAACAAAAGGATGAGTCTGAGCATTATTACCTTCCTGACGGACAATCAAAGCAGGAGTCGGCATAGGAGGCATACAAATATCGCCGGGAGTCAACCCTTTATTCATTGTAGTCGGGGGAGCATCCACCTGATAAATTTCACGTCCCTCACCTCCTGTCATCCATAAACGCGCCGTTATATCTTCGGGCATACTCCATGAAGCGATAAAATTCTGGTTATAATCGGATTTATGCAGATTGGAAAACCAATGATATCCTTCATGCCACGTTTTGTCAAACTTCTCCAAAGCCTCACCGGGAAGCTTGTTCCCTTCCGAATCAGTGATTTCCATCGAAGTACCTACATGATGGAACAAATAATCATTATCCGCCCTGTCCGACCGGAAAATATCCACATAATAACCACTATTCCCCGAAGTACGGACCATAGCGACCATTCTTCTTTTCTCACCGGCAGACACATCGGCAAAGTTGAGGTAAGGAGTTAATTCCTTATCATTTACGAATTCTCCCTCCTTCACCATAGGCTCCATAGCATGAATAGTGATCTCTCCTTCCGTATATCCGGGTAAAACCGTATTAGAACCTGTAGGAGACTGATGGTATCCATGATCTTTGCTCCAATAGGACTCATAAGCCGCTGCATCCGGAGCCAGCGCATAACCATACGCATAAAATTGTAAAGCCAACCCGTTCGGAGTGAGATGGTATCCTTTTTTACCACCATACAGATTAAACATCATTTTATAATCTCCCTCCCAGTTCTTCATTGTAATGAAACGATGATGGGGAGAATAAGACGCACGCTCATTACTCTCTGC